>CAZWOL010000003.1:54151-75278 GCA_964635325.1 uncultured Pseudobdellovibrionaceae bacterium | reverse complement strand
GGCTATATGTTTGGCTTTTAGGAATTTGAGTAAAGCTTACTAAGCAAGGCTATAGTTTAGCTAATGATTGTAGAGGTTAGAGCATGCTAAGTGATATGAAATTGGATGAAGGTTTTTTTTGGTGCTCAATAAAACTAAAGAATATCTTATCCAAGTTTTGGATTCTTGGATTCGTCTTTATAGGAAGTGTGGGATGTGCGACCAAAAACAAAAATAAGGAAGCGGCTAGTTTAGCTGCAGAACAACAGCAAAAAAAATTGCTACCATTCCACGACCCTAAAAATACACATGAACTCGTCGCAAATGCCCAAGTCGAAGCTAAAGATCAATTGAATAAACTAGAAGAATTTGAGAGCGAAGACGAAGGTTGGAAAAATGCTCTTAAACAATTAGAAGAGTTTGCTAATGCAGATCCAGCAGGGATAGAGGAAGTATTGAAAGATCCTAAGCTTGATGCTTACAAATGGGATCTAACAAAGCAAGTTCTTCAAAATAGTCCGCAAGAAGGGTCGAAAGAGTTTTTCTCTTCGGTAGGTGCTGCGTTGTTCCTATCTTCTGGGGTAGTTGCTGTTAGGAGCTATCTAGCGTTGAGAGAATCTTTGACACCGTATCAAAAAGAACTCTGGCAAAAGTATAACGATGAGCAGCGTAAATTCTATAAGATTCAGGATGAGATTAATAAGGAGATTTTTATCGACGAAAGATCTTGGTTCACGAATAATAAGCTAAACCCTAATACGGCTAACGATCCAAGGTATGTAAAATTCCAACAATTCGTTAATAATATTAATGTAGGAGATAGCATAGAGGATGTTCGGCGAAAGCTGGAAGACAGGTTCAATGATCTCTCCAAAAAAATGAGATTTTTTGGAGCGTTGCTGTTTGTGGAAGGCGATTTGATGAATGACTCGACTTATTTGGATAATGGACGGTTTCTTTCAGAAAAAGATTTCAAGAAGAAATTTTTGAAGGAAAAATGGCTGCAATACAAGCTGCAACAACCAGGAGTAAGGCAAATTAGTTACGAGAGCTCAATGGATCCAAATCAACATGTCATCTATAAATACCAACACCCTATAAATGGCACATTTCTTAGTTTAGAAGATTTTCAGAATTTTGTGCTCGGAAACTTTGATCCTGATTCCCCAAAAAATAACATGGAAAAAGATTTCATAAAGAGTGCACAGAAAGACTGGAGTCAAGCGCGACAAGAGTATGCGAGTTTTCGAAAACGTTTTGGGGTTGCAACGAACCAGACGTTGCAATCGGCACATGACAAATTGCGTACTCTGCCCCAAGAAAGTGCATTTGCAAGTAAGGCATTGTTTGGGGGTAGCATTGTAGGTGTGATCGCTGGACAAGTCTTGCTCGCATATGGTGCAGGCCAGATAGGGCTTTCGTCAGCGAGTAGCCCATCTCAAGAAGCTATAAAAAATATGTATGACATTTTTAGTAAGTATGAACGTAAACTTTGGGAGTTGAGAGCAATTGTGAATAAAGAAGGATAGTTTTGGCTACAAAAGTAGATATTCAATCAACCATCCTATCTATTGGAAGCATGGTACGGCATAAGTGCCAATTGTCTTATTCAACGAGATAATTGCTTATTCTGTCAAAAAAGAATCAGGAGAGGTGAAAATGTTTTTCCGAATTGTAGCCAAGAGGCAGATGTTTGGACTCGTACTCATTGTCTCCGTCTTGGGGTGTGCAACTAAGCGTAAGAGTTCTCCGAATCCAGAAACAGTTTCCGATCAAACTGCCATTAGCGATCAGAAAATTACTCCTTTGCCAGAGGCTAAAAATGTTGCGCAGGTGGTAGGAAATCTGCAGACAGTGGCGAGAGATCAAAGCAGGAAATTAGCACAATTTGAAACATCGGATGTTGCATGGAAAAATGTAGTCGCAAAATTAGACGAACTTGCTGCTACAGATCCCAAAAAACTAGAAGCCATATTAAGTGATCCCAAGCTCGATGCCTTTAAATTTGATGTGCTCGATGCCGTTTTGGAGAAAAACCCAAAAAATAAGGTGTCATATACGGGAGTTTTTGCGGGAACTGCTTTGCTATTGGCTTCTGCATCGCTTGGAGTTGCGAGCTATTTAAAAGGCATGCCTGCGCTCACTGAAGCTCAGAAAACGAATCTGAAAAATATTGAGATCAAGGGGGCAGAGATTTTTGAAATTTTGCGGACTGCTCCAGGTATTGATGTGGAACACTGGTTTGAAAACATTTATGACAATCAAGACAACGTAATAGCTCGGCAGCTTAAAGAGGATCCGAATGCAGGCTTGGGTGATGCTTATGCGGAAAAATGGAAGAGATTCAATAAATACAAGTATGACGCCTTTGTCAGGTGGTTTGAAGTTTCCCCAGGAGACTCCTTAGATACAGTGAAGGCAAGAGTTATAGAAAGAACGAATGCCATCTCCGCAGACTATCAAAGCCTACTGGAAGACCGAAAGAGAACTATCGGCAATTTCGATTATCTGGATTCAAAGCACCACTTTTTAACAGAGAAGGATTTTGTGAAAAAGGCATGGATCAAAAAATGGGTGAGAGAGAGACTGGATTTGGATCGTATTCGAAATAGCGATAGTTACGTTTACGTAAATCCTGATGATTCTAGCGAATTTATAAACGCAAGTGAGTATGAGAGCAAACTTAGGGGGTCTTTCAACCCTGATAAGCCTACGCTTGAACAAAAACAATTTATGAACAAAAATTTGTCATCCATAAAGGAGCAGCGTAAAATCTATGCAGACTTTCGTGAAAAATGGGGCATTCGTCCCGGACAGACGCTTTCATCAGCAAAGAGCCTAAACCCACCACTGCCCGAACGTTCCTCTCTAAGCAAAGGTGGAATGATTGCTGGTTTTGTTGGTTCATTAGTTGGAGCTGGTCTGGCTATGTACAACTGGGGTAAGCTGGACCTCGTTGCAACAGCAGATCCTGCGCAAGAGGCGTTAAAGGAAACTTTCATTGCTCTTAGTGAGGTCGAGATCCAACTCTGGAAGGTGCGAGAAGCCTTGCATATAGGAGAATAGATCGTTTCTTTTCTCATCATCCCGCAGAACCGGGGTGCATGTAGGCCACGATCATGCTGATGATCTGTAGGTTAAAGAAGCTGTATAAAATATTCAGCATGAAGAGCTTCCAAGAGCGTCCCTCCCATGCGACGGATGATAAACTGGTCGGCAAGTAAAACCCGAGCCAGGTGAAAAAGCCCGACATAAAACCATAGATTTGCCAGGAGTCATCCATCGTGCTTGGAATCCATACGGACGGACGCCAGACGTTGGTCGAAAAGACGAGGACATAGCTGGTCAAAAATGTTGCGACAAGACCGAGAGCCATGGCACGCAGCATCAGTCGGTAGTTGGGTGTGATGTCGAGCGGAAGATTCATCAGCTTGAGCCACGTTTTGCCAAAGAGCGGACCGTGCCAGATCCATCCAAAAACAAAACTTGCGACCACGGCAAGGATGATGGGCATCGCGTCGAGATGAATGTTGGGATGCATGAGAAACTCCTAAGCGATTTTATGGGACAGCTTCCATTATAACTCACTGCAGATAGACATTGAGCCTTAGCAGCCTAACAAGTTATGCTGACCAGAGAGACGTCTGGAAGGGAGAGCGCTTTGTTCAAACGAGTTCTGGTGGCTAACCGTAGTGAGATTGCGATCCGTGTGATACGAACCCTTCGTGATATGGGTATAGAAAGCGTTGCGGTGTACTCGGATGTTGATCGCGATTCTTTGCATGTTTCGCTTGCAGATTATGCAGTGCACTTGCCGGGACAAAATTCGGTCGATACCTATCTCAATATTCCAAAGTTGATCGAAGCGATTCAGGTGAGCAAAGCAGATGCTGTGCATCCGGGCTATGGTTTTTTGGCAGAGAACGCAAACTTTGCAGAAGCCATTGCTAAGCAGACCCAAGCGAAATTTATAGGTCCCTCACCTGAAGCCATTCGTGCGATGGGTGACAAGATCGGTGCTCGCAAACTCATGCAGAGCAAGGGCATTCCGACGGTTCCGGGCTGTGACTATCCGCTCGAAGACATTAGCAAACTCAAAGAGGTCGTACGTACTATCGGTTTTCCTATCATCCTCAAAGCAGCGGGTGGTGGAGGAGGTCGGGGGATGCGTATTGTGCGCAAGGCCGAGGAGTTGGAAGAAGCCTTTGAGAGTTGTCGTCGTGAAGCAGAAGCGGCCTTTGCAAACAAAGCAATCTTCTGTGAGCGTTACCTACAAAACCCTCGTCATATCGAATTCCAAATACTCTGTGATGAAAAGGGGACGGGTGTGCACCTCTTTGAGCGCGAGTGTAGCGTGCAGAGGCGTCACCAAAAGCTCTTGGAAGAAGCACCGAGTTGCTTTCTTAATGCGCAGCAGCGGGAGCATTATGGTCAGCTTGCTATTAAAGCAGCCCAAGCTGTTGACTACTGTGGGACGGGGACTATCGAATTTATCGGAGAGGATCCCAAGCATCTTTTTTTCATGGAGATGAACACTCGCATTCAGGTTGAGCACTGTGTCACCGAAATGATCACGGGTCTAGACATCGTTGCGGAGCAGATACGAATAGCGATGGGAGAGCCCCTACGTTTTACTCAGGCACAGATCCCTCTTCGGGGGTGGAGTATGGAAGCTCGTATCAATGCGGAAGATCCTGCTAAGGGTTTTATGCCTCTTGGTGGTCGCATCACGCGTTTGCACATACCCTCGGGTCCGCATGTGCGTGTAGACTCCCATCTCTATATGGGCTACGAGGTGCCTCTGCATTATGATTCTTTGCTGATGAAACTCGTCGTCTGGGGCCATGATCGTAGCGAAGCAGCAGCACGTATGCGACGTGTGCTGCAGGAGCTTATTTTAGAGGGTGTGCCGAGTACGGTAAGTTTTCATGAGGCATTGCTACGGCATAAGGACTTCCTTGCGGGGCAATTTACGACTGCGTTTCTTGAAAAAGAAAAAACTTACTTTGACCAACGTCTGCATGCCAATTTGGGGAGTGCTCCTGCAGAAGTATCCGCATTGCTTGCTGGCCTTGTGCAGCTTGGACACAGTACCTAATGTGCGTATCCTCGGTCCACATTTGTCACCCCAACGTAGTGGAGCCGATGGGTCGCCTGCTTAACCAATGTGCAGTATCGATTGGATGCCTTCATTAAAAAAAGATAGGACACGAGGAGCAAACCATGGAATGCCAAGTTACGATTGCGGAGCAGAATTATAAGATCGATGTTCCTGCTTACTTGCTTGCTCAGACGGGTTTTCTCGCAAAAGTTGCGGATAGAACGGTACGTATTCGCTGGCAACCTTTGCACCAGGTCTTCTTTGTTGCAGATGCGGAAGGGCCCCAGGCGCTTCTCGAACGTTGCTATCGCATACGCAGTCATACGCTTGAACGCGATATGCAAACTGGGCAGACGGTCTTACGCTTTCAGATCGCAGGTCGTGATCCAGCAAACATAACGGCAGAGATCCGGCCTATGAGTCGAGCACGTGCAGTGAAGCGTCCGGGCCAGAGAACTCTTGCCGATAAGCAGCACTCACCTTTGACTGGGAAACTTACTAAACTTTATGTTAGGTCAGGTCAAACTGTTCAGAAGGGTGATCAAATCGCAATCATCGAAGCGATGAAGATGGAAAATAAAATACTTTCTGAGCTAGCTGGTACCGTCCATAGGGTTCTTGTCCAGGAGCAGGGCAAAGTTTCGATGGGCGAAGTTATTTTCACAATCGCTCCTCCCCAAGAATAGAAGAAAATACGATCCATGCCTAAACTGTCTCAGTTCGTTGCAACCGTTGGTGGACTTGGTCACATTCCGTTTGCGCCCGGTACCTTTGGCTCGCTTGCTGGCCTTGCGTTGACTGCTGCTGTTCAATATCTTTTTCGGCAGGTCTGGGGCCTTAGTCCTCTCACCTTTGTGCTGGCAAGTTCGGCTGTAGCTATCACCCTTAGTGCGGTGGGCTATCTCGCAATTCGGAACTTAGAAAAAACCTGGGAGCATGATGACTCGCGTATAGTTATCGACGAGGTTGTTGGGCAGTTCATTAGCAGCGTGTGGTTTCCTATGACGGCCTACCATTTGGGGCTGAGTTTTGTGCTCTTTCGCTTCTTCGATATTCTTAAGCCGGGGCCTGTCCGCTGGGTGGATGAGGGATGGCACGGAAGTTTTGGAACTCTCGCGGATGATCTGCTGGCCGGGGTTTTTGCCGCTCTCGTCATGGTCTGTTTTAGATAATTCGAGTGGCTCCAATTGTCGCATATGCCTCTACTCGCTTGTCAATTTGGCAAATTTAAGTAGTATGGGCGCACAAAACATGGAGGAAAAGATAGATGGAAAATTTAACCTTAGCCATTATTAAACCAGATGCTGTCCAACGTAACCTCGTAGGTAAAATTCTCGCCCTCTACGAAGAGAGCAACCTGCGCGTTGTTGCGATGAAAATGAAACAACTGACCCGCCACGAAGTCGAAGTCTTCTACGATGAGCATCGTGCGCGTCCCTTCTTCCAAGAGATCGTCGGTATGATGAGTGCCAAACCGGTCGTTCTTTTGGTTCTCGAAGGTAGCGACGCAGTTCTGCGCAATCGTAAGCTCATGGGAGCTACCGACCCTGCAAAAGCAGCGGATGGTACTATCCGTAAGCTTTATGCCAAGAGTGTTGGAGAAAACAGCATCCACGGATCCGATTCTGCGCAAGCAGCTCAACGTGAGATCAGCTACTTTTTCTCAAACAGTGAGATCTTTAAATAGGACCATCGGCCCTAAAAGAGCCATCCCACACTGGAGCTTCTAAAAAATACTCCATGTGGGAATAGATCCAGTCGTAAACGAGTTCATAGGATAGGACTAAGTATGTCAGTTCTAGTCAAGCAGATAGCCGAAGAATTGAAAATGGACGAAGGTTATGCTCGCAATGCGGTTGCCCTTCTCTTCGATGAAAAATGTACCATTCCTTTCATCACACGGTATCGAAAAGAAAAAACCGGTTCGATGACCGAAGTGGCTCTTTGCAAGTTGCGTGATCGCTATGTCTATATGCAGGAGCTTAACGCAGCTAAAGAGCGCTACTGGAAAGTGATCGAGGAGCATGCAAAAGAGAAGCCTGACCTTCGTGAGAAGCTGCCTCAGATTCGCGAAAAAATGGATCAGTGTCTGACGAAACAAGAACTTGAAGACATTTATTTGCCCTTCAAACCCAAACGTAAAACACGAGCTATGGCAGCCCGTGAAAAAGGTTTGGATGCTCTGCTCACAGCTATTTTTGAGCAATGGGCAAACATCAAAGACCTGCGCGAACTTGCCCGTCCCTTTGTTAGCAATGATTCGGTCGAAGCTGCTCTAAAAGTTGCAGATGAAGATGAAGCCTTGAAAGGGGCTGCGGATATTTTTGCAGAACAGATCAACGAAACTGCAGAATACCGTAACATCGTTCGTCGTATTAGCTCTGCAACCGGATGCATTGTCTCTAAGCGAAGCGACAAGGTTCCTACAGAAGGCGAAGCTGCCAAAGCAGCAAGCAAATACGAAAATTACTTCGACTATCGTGAACCAGCTCTGCGTGCACCGTCGCATCGAGCCATGGCTGTACGACGTGGAGAAGCGGAGAAAATTCTTATCGTCAATATCGAAGTCGACGAAGAAGCGATCCGTACTGAGCTCTACGACGTCATCAAGGCAGAACGTGGCACAGCTGAGCTTCCTACCGAACTCGACGAATGGCTCCAACGTACAATAGCAGACGCTTACAAGCGTTTGCTATCTCCAGCGATCGAAACTGAAATTCGCATGGACATCAAGATGCGCTCGGAAAACGAAGCGATCCGTGTTTTTGCATCCAACTTGCGCAACCTCCTGCTACTCCCTCCGACACCTGAAAATGTCGTATGTGGTGTGGATCCAGGTCTTCGCACAGGAGCAAAAATTGCGATCGTGTCTGAAACGGGTGCCTTGCTCGAACACTGTGTGATTTTCCCTAAATTTACCCGTGCCCCTAAAAAACCGAAAGCCAATGCTATTGGTGAGACTCCAGTGGCATCGACTGAAGATAATATCGGTAATGTTGCAGAAGAGGCACCACAGCAAAGCTCACAAGCTGAGCTTATCTTGCAAAAGCTTCTTGAGAAACACAAGGTCACCTGCATTGCTCTCGGTAACGGAACCGGCAGTCGCGAAATCGACCAAGTGATTCTCAAAGTTCTGCGTCAAGAGGGTTTTGAGCATATTAAACGTTATATAGTTAACGAATCCGGTGCGAGTGTGTACTCGACGGATGCCATTGCTCGTGAAGAATTCCCGGACCTTGATCCAACCATCCGAAGTGCGGTCAGTATAGCTCGTCGTCTGCAAGATCCACTTGCTGAGCTTGTGAAAATCGACCCACGTTCGCTTGGAGTTGGTCAGTACCAACATGATTGCGATGTCACCAAACTCGACAATACACTTCAAGAAACTGTCGAAAGTTGTGTGAACCGTGTCGGTGTGGATGTGAACACGGCATCCTTCAAATTGCTGAGCTACGTATCTGGTATTGGACCTTCGGTCGCAAAAAATATCGTAGCATTCCGTGATCAAAGCGGAGCGTTTCATACACGCAAGCAGCTGCTCGATGTGACTGGCTTTGGTCCAAAAACCTTCGAACAGGCTGCAGGTTTCTTGCGTATTCCTAAGGCGGATAACCCACTCGACAACTCTGCAGTGCATCCTGAGCGCTACGAGATCGTCGAGAAAATTGCGCAAGACTTGCAGGTTCCGGTCACGGATCTGGTTGGCAAAGAAGAGCTGACACGCAGTATTGCTTTGGAAAAATATGTCGATGACGAAGTGGGTATGCCGACGCTTCTCGACATCGTAAAGGAGCTTGCAAAGCCAGGACGTGATCCTCGTCAGGATAACACCCGCTTGCATTTCTCCAGTGACGTATCGACAATCAACGATCTTAAACCAGGAATGCGTCTGCGTGGGACGGTTTCGAACGTAACGAAGTTCGGTTGCTTTGTTGATATCGGTGTCCATCAGGATGGTCTTGTTCACATCAGTGAGCTGCCAAATGCTGGTGGTGATCCTGAATCGATCGTTGCGGTCGGTCAGATCTTAGATGTCTACGTCAAAGCTGTCGATATCGAGCGTAATCGTATCAGCTTGAGCTGTCGCAAAGACGCTGCTGAAGCGAGAGAGAGCAAAGTTCTGCGTCCGTCATCTGGACCAGTCTTGCAACCTGTCGCTGCACGTGCCGCAGCAACCTTGCGTCCCTCAGGTGGTCCTACGATCAAACCTCGTGATGAGTCGTCACAACCGCAACCCGGTAATGAGCGTGCAACCTTTCAACCGAGGGGAGCATCCAGAAACGGAAACGGTGGTGGCTTTCCGAGACGTGATCTAAGTCGTCCGTCCAATGGAGCATCCGTAGGATCTCGTCCGCTGACACCTAACAATAATAAGAAGGTGCCTAGCAAGACGCCGGACAAAGGCTTTTCACTCAACGATTTGATGAGCAAGTTCAACAACCGACCTTAGTGTTTGTTTTGAACCACTCAGCTAGCACGTCATCCGGAGCGAACGCATTTGCGAGCACGTCATCCCGAGCGAACGTAGTGAGCCGAGGGATCGCCTGCTTAGCAGCTGTGTCGCATCTTTCTCTCACGTTCGTTCTCACGAAAGGATCGCATGGAAGGCGAGTGGATCATTCCTGTCTATTACGAGGACACCGACTTTACGGGCTATGTCTACCATGCGAACTATCTCAAGTTCTTTGAGCGCGCGCGTGAAGAGCTCTTTGGGCGTCAGCGTCTTAAAGACATGTTTGATAGTGGTAAGCACTTCGTTGTCAAAGATGCGCAGCTTAGTTTTCACAAGCCTGCGCGTCACGGTGACGAGCTAATTATACAGACGCGTATTGATCTCAGTCATCCAGTCCTAGTGCGCTGTCACCAACTTGCCTTGCGTAAGCAGGATGCTAGCAAACTCGTCAGTGGGGTGGTCGACCTGGTGACGATCAATGATCGTGGTTCTCCAGTGCGTACTCCATCCGACTTTTTCTACCGGTGACAAGCTCCTCTCACATGGCTATGATCACACTCTCGGACTGAACCGTTTGGGAGCAGTGATTTTAATATGGCTAAACTTATTTCTTCTGTCATTCAAGGTGTGAGTTTTTTCGTACCTGACCATATCGTAACAAACGATGATTTATCTCGGCTTATGGAAACCAACGATGAGTGGATCCGGGAGCGTACCGGTATTCAGGAGCGTCGCTTTGTAAACTACGACACAAGTACATCGGAGTTGGGGACGCGTGCTGCGCAGAGTGTCTTGCAAAAGACTGGACTAAAAGTCACAGACATTGACCTTATCCTTGCTGCAACGCTTACTCCGGACTACTACTTTCCCGGGATCGGTGTCCAAATTCAACATCAGTTGGGAGCACCCAATATTCCTGCGATCGACGTACGTGGTCAGTGTAGTGGTTTTGCGTGGTGCCTTGCGAGTGCCGATGCGTTTCTACGTTCGGGTCTCTATAAACGTATCCTCGTTATTGGTGCCGAATTGCAATCCCGCGTCTTAGAGATGAGCACGCGCGGTCGTAACGTCTCGGTACTCTTTGCAGATGGTGCAGGAGCAGCGATTATCGAAGCACAGACGCACACAGAAATGCCAACGGCACAGAACAAAGTCCGAGGTATGATCGACCATATTATGGGGTCGGATGGTTCTGGGGCACCACAACTTGCGATCAAGCGTCCAGGTTTTGGTCGTGGGCATAGCGAGATGATCACTGTCGATGAGACGCGTGACAAAGCCTTTCTTCCGTACATGGAGGGGCGTCAGGTTTTCAGAGCAGCTACCACTCATATGGTGGAGACTGCGGAGCAGATCTGCAAACGTAATGGGATCGATCCGAGTGACATCGACCTATTGGTTCCTCATCAGGCAAATTTGCGTATTAACGAAGCAGTTCGTGATCGTTTGGGGCTGCCTGCTGACAAAGTCTTTAATAACATCCAACGCTACGGAAACACTACAGCAGCAACTCTTCCAATTGCGATGACGGAAGCAGAACAGGCAGGACGTTTGAAGAAGGGTGACCTTGTTTTGACGCTTGTCTTTGGTTCGGGATTTACTTGGGGAGCGAATTTACTGCGTTGGTGATTGGGTCAATTCATAATATCAATCTCTCCCTCGTCTGAGTCAGACGAAGCTTCGAATTTTTTATGATGTTCCTCTGCGAAGAATCCACCGTCATAAGTATAGTCCGAGTCTTCAGGAAGATCCTTGGTACCAATCACTTCGGTCTCTTTGCATAATACAGCATTTTGTAGGTTGATATGTACAGTAGTGATGGGTTCTTCTGATGTGGGTTGCTCCTCTGTCACTTGAGAGCATACGCATTGCAGTACTGTCTCGCGATCTAACTTTTGTTTTTTGCTTTTTGGCTGGTCCCCTTGTTCTTGCTTGCATGGAGGATATGCATCATCTGCAGTTGCTAAAGCGGTGAATGCATTACAGCTAATGACGAAAGTGAGCAGTAGATTCTTAGCCATGAAAATCCTTTTTCAATGAGAGGTTTTTTTGGTGGTTAAGCTTCTAACAAGAAAACAAAAATCAGGATAGTTTTTAGAATAAATTCAGGTGGGCGAATGTCCAAGAAAGTTGCAATTGTGTGTTTAGAAATGTGTTGATGAGTATACAGAAGATCGTTGACGTTGTACACTTTACAAGTATGCAGCCCGAGCTTCTTCTGCTTCTGCCGCTCTATTCGCAGCACAAATCTGATCATACGCGATGATTGCTTCGATATGAGCTGGGACTAGCTGTGCAGACAGTGGGTTGTAAGGTCCAAGTTTTTCTCGTCGCTCAGCAATTCTATTTTTATTTGCCAATGCGTTGGCTTCGGCTCTTTGTCGATTCATACGGCTACTTTGTGCATCGAGAATACGTGCAACCTCTTGTGTGACAAAGATGTTGTAAGATTGAGAGTCAAGATTCGCTACAACAACGTGAGTATAGGGTGCGTTGGCTGAATTGACTCCATGCTCTTCGCCAGCAGCGAACGCTTGATGAGAACAGTAATCGGCAGCTATCAGATCCCCATTCGGAGAAACTGCATAAATCACGATCTGGGTGTGGGAGAGAGTAGAACCTCTATACTGAAAACCAGAATTCTGTGTTGTTGCAAAACCCGTTAGAGATTGCAGACTCAAAACAAATACGAAAATGAAAGCATTTTTCACAGGAAACCTTTTGACGAAATGTGTTGAAGTTCAACCCGACTTCTAACAGAAAACCAGGAGGTCAGCTAGTTTTTTTTGGATGGGAAAAAAGAGGAGTTTAGAATTTGCGGAATGGCCCCTAAGAGCGGAGCCATCGATGGCTTGAGAGTCTAGATCGTGTTGAGGCCAAGCAGTTTTCCAGGCTCATCCGCAAGCTTTTTGCACCATGGCGCATCCGGCATAATTTTGCAGATGATGGCACAGAGTTCTGGATTACCTAGTGGACAATCTCCACTACCACCACCACCTCCTCCTCCTCCTGGAGGTGCTTCAGGACGTCCGACGTATACATCTTGGCTCAGAGCTTCTTTGCCATCAGCATCAACAACTTTGATCGTCGTTTTGCCATCAGCAACTGCTTTTAACTTTCCATCTTCACTGATCGTCGAGCTTTTTTCGTTGGAAGACGAAAATTTGTAAGGCCCTTTGCCCCCGATTGCATGAAACTCGATAGTATCACCAGCTTTGAATGTTGCTGCGTTCGGTACAACAGTGAGTTTGTTGTCAAGAACTGCTTGCATTGCAAGGTCAGCAGAGATGCGGCAATGACATGCAGTTTCGATGTCGACTTGTTGGCTGTTGGCTTGGATGAGGGCTTTCCATTCTGGAGCTGTATACTTACGACCCTCTGCATCAGCTTGCGCCAATAGCAGAGCCATTAGACCTGCAACATAGGGAGTTGCCATCGATGTGCCGGAGAGTTCTCCGTATTTGTTTCCTGGTAGTGTGCTCAAGATGCCTGCGCCAGGAGAAGCGATGTCTACTGTTGCGCGACCGAAGTTGGACCACTGTGGTTTTGCATCGTTCTTGTCGGAAGCAGCAACACTGATCACGTTTGCCAAACCAGCATTTGCTGGGAAGACTTCGCGTGTGTCATTCGATTTGCCATCATTAGCAGCTGCAGCAACGAAGATCACACCTTTTTGGTTTGCACGGTCAATCGCTTCGATCAACGGAGTTACGTTTTGACGACTGACAGCAGCACCCCAGCTTGCACTGATAATCTGTGCCTTGTGTTCGATCGCAAAGTCGATCGCTTTGATTGCATTCATCAAATCACCGGATCCGTCAGGACCAATGAAGCGTAGAGGCATGATGGCAACCTGAGGAGCAATCCCAGAAATACCAATGGCATTGTGTGCAGCTGCGATGATACCAGCACAGTGTGTTCCGTGACCGGGGTTAGCTCCTGCTTTGGTAATGTCCATTGCATCCGCATTATTGTCGAAAAAGTTCCAACCTTCGATTTTACCATCAGCACTACGGAGCATCTGATCTTTCAAATCTTCGTGATTGTAATCGACACCCGTATCAATTACCGCAACGATCGGTCGTGTTTTGCTGGTGCTGAGGCCCCAGGCTTTTTCGGCACCGACTTTTTGCAGGGCCCACTGCTGGTTGAGCATGGGATCGTTGGGTACCGAAATGTGAAACTTGATGTTGGGTACGATGTACTCGATCGGAGGTAGATTCTTTAGCTGCTCTTTGATTTGCGCTAGACTCATGTCTGAAGATGTCTTTACAAGTACCAGATGACTCGTTTCATTCTGCTCGAGAACAATGAACTCTGCGGATTCGTTTACTTGGTTTGTGAAATTTTCAAGATCGAAATTTTTCTTAATTTTTACTACGAATTCTTCACCATACGCGGCCAGAGACAACGAAAAACCCAGAAGCGCTAAGGAAAACTTACGAAGAAATGGGGCTCCTGTCATGAAGACTCCTTGGTTGGGATTCCATGGTTTGTGTGTACTGACATTAGTGTTAATTCTACACGTGAAGTTTTTTGCAAGCAATGTGACCACGAATTTAGGTACTTCATTACGTTACTAAAAGAACTAAGATTCCCAAAAAAGGAGAGCGTATGACCTACGAAGAATTTTGCAAACACTATCCTGATCGATATACTTGCGACATCAAATGGGGCGAAATGGATGCAATGCAGCATGTGAATAACACACTTTATTTTCGCTATTTTGAATCAGCACGTATGGTCTTCTGGCATAGACTCGAACAGGCTACACAAGGTCAGGTTCCCAAGACGATCGGACCCATCCTTGCCTCGACTTCATGCAAATTTCGTCGCCCTCTCTATCATCCTGATCAAATTGTAGTAGGAGCTCGTGTCGAATCCATAGCAGAGGATCGTTTTGTTGTAGGACACGCGATCTGGAGTGAGCGTGAAGCTGCGATTGCAGCAGAAGGAGATGCCGTAGTTGTAAGCTTTGACTATGCTGCTAAAAAGAAGATCCTGTTGCCGCTACCTTGGCAGACGATTCTGCACAACTCTCGTGGCCTGGAGACATAGAGCAGATCCATTCATGTCCACGTTCGCTGAGAGCTTGCACTTGGATGCCTTTGCGAAGCAAACTCTCCACAAGGGCTAGATTGAGGGCATCATCGGAGAATGCTCCAGAAACCACAAATAGATGCGTGTGTTTCGAAGCATGAAGAACCTTGCCCGAACAGTCATCATAGGGTCGAACCGCTACAAACTCGACTAGCTCTTCCTGTCGTTTGGGGAGTATTCGAACTTTGCCTGTATTGTAACTAAAAACCGGACGGTGCTCACAACCGAATGTTTTTTCTCGGACCTCCAAACTTTGCACTCTCGGATCTTTGGACTTTTGCAGAGCTGCCTTTGCTTCGAGTACAAAGTCTGTGCAATCCTGTTCATCAGGGAGTTCGAATACCACGTGAGCTTGGTCAAGCCCGCCGAAGACATCATCGCTTGGACACTGCGCGCTGTTGTCTTGCACCATGTTCGCCCGAAGGCTAGTTGCGTGAACCGTCAACAAAGAAAGAGACGTCAGCAGAAGGATCGAGCGCATAGCCACTCCCCATAGTTTCAATAAAATCAATACCATATCACGTTCTAGCAAAGCTTCATCTGCGAGGTAAAGTGATTCTTGAAACTTTGGATTTGCGAAGTTTGCAAAGAAGAGGCAAAGAACAATGGCCGTCAATTCTGCGTACCACGATTTCTCACTATGGAAAAACTATGAGCCACCGTCCTCACATCTGCCTCGTACAACCCGAGATTCCACAAAATACAGGCGCTATCGGCCGCCTTGCTGCAGCAACAGGCTGCCCCCTACATCTTGTCAAACCTTTGGGCTTTTCACTCGACGATCGTTATATGAAACGCGCTGGTCTTGACTACTGGCCTTACTTGGATTTGCATATTCACGAAAATTTTGAACGCTTCCTCGATTCAGCTCCCAAACAACCTCGTCTTGCTTTTTTTTCGACCAAAGCCGAAAAGCTCTATTGGGACCTACCCGAGACAGATGTGATTATCTTCGGTCGTGAGACAAGTGGGCTACCAGAGGAGTTGCGTGAACGTTATGCGGAGCACTTTTATCGTATTCCGATGTTTCATCCCAAAGTCCGTAGTCTGAACCTAGCCAATTCAGTCAGTATTGTTGTCTATCAGCAGTTGGAATTGCAGCATCGTAACCGTAACAGCTCGTCAAGACAGTAGCATCAGTTCGAAGCAAGACCACCTAGCTAAGCAGGCGATCCTTCGACGGAGCCTGCCCTCCTGAGCGGAACGAAGCGCAGTCGAGGAATCTTTTGCATTTTGTTTCGTCATCCCAAACGAACGAAGTGGAGTCGAGGGATCGCCTACATTGAGCTTTGTAAAAAACTTCGAGAGATTTCTGCGATGCAAGGCTTGCTATCTAAGCAAGGGATTCCTCCGCTGGTCGACTAGCCTTGCGTGCCAATGTTTGCCTGTTGGATTTTGCTACATTCGCAAATATTTCCGAAGGTACAAAGTCATTCAGCAACCCGATGCGATGAGCCTCTTCTAAAAGTCGAAGTATAGCTTCCTGCCCCTTTGCAGAGAGGCAACGGGTCTCTTCGTTCACATACAAGTCGATGTGTGCCTGAATCGTAGCAGGGTCTTTTTCTTGACTGTGTTGCAAAACATAAGCCTGACTTAGGGATGGATGCTGACGAGCATGGTCTAGAGAAGCAGTAAGACTCTCTGTGAGTTTTGTTAGAGTCTCTGAGCCAAGACTACGTTTGGCAACAAGACAACCGAGTGGAAGTGCTAGTCCGGTTTTTTGCATCCACAAGGCGCCGAGGTCACAGACTTCGTAGAGACCAGCTTTTTGAATGGCTTCTTGCGAACGTGACTCATGAATCATTAGACCGTAGTCCGACCATTTGGTGAGTAGACTAGGGATACCATCAAAACGACAGAACTTGTGAACTTTCGCTTCAGGTAAGAGTAAACGATAGAGTAGGTACGCTGTCGTGTCTCGACCTGGGATTGCAATGGTTCCATTTCGTAAATCATCAAGGTCAAAGGGACGACGTGCGAGTAGCTTGGGACCATTGGAGTGACCTAGAGCAGAACCTACCGGCAAAAGACAGTAGTCTTTGAGAATTTTTCCGAGCGTAAAAAAAGAGACTTTGCATAAATCTGGACCAGAACTCAACGCAGTATTATTGAGCTCCTGAATGTCTGCAAGCTGGACATCGAGTTCGAAGGGGTGATCTACAAGTTTGTTTACGAATGCATGAAAGAGGAAGGTGTCGTTAGGACAGGACGAGAATGCAATTTTCATCACAGGTACCCTAGCTTATTTAGATGGAGATGGCCTTTCGATATACTGACTGATGATCAAAGGTTTTGGTTGTACAGATGACAGCATAGGTTGCTGATCTTTTCTTTCATCCTTAAGAAAACCACAGTGTTTGACACTCACTAAGATGGCATCAGGCTCACATGGTTGATTGATGATGCGACAGTGATCGGAGCAGGCCTCACCCTTCTTTGCATTCGTAAGAATTTCGGCATGCCCATAGCGTCTATGAAAACCACAACGGTTCTTACCATAGAGTAGAACAGCACCCTCTTGCGAGGTCAACTCAGGATAGTCATTCACGTTGGCAAGCTTCAAATTGCGACACAAAGAATGTGGATTATGCAGTGCCCAATTTTTAAAATTCTCGGCAGATAAGCCCTTATTGGGAAAGTTCAACTTCTTGTGCTTGTTTTTTGCAGAGGCTGTCTGGCTATTTAGCGAGACTTTGACTGGATCGTTGGGTAAGGAATTCAAATCAAGACGTCCAGACTTAATCGCCATTAATTTTTCTAGGGCCATGCGAACAAAGCGCTGGCAGCGGCCATGCGAAGACTTATAAGGAGCCGCTTGTTTAGCAATTTTTGCAAGTTCAGTGGCTTTGGCCAAATCGAAGACCATAGATATAGGCTCATGCGTAGGAACATGACGCATAGCAAGCAATGCAGGTGCAGGATTCAGAAAAGGAATCTCTGTCGCATAAAAAGTATTATTGTTCGTCAAGCGAGCAATTTGAGGATTGTCCTTTGCATACAGATCTTGTAATCCCAGAGGGAGAACGAGGTAGAGCCAGACAAGTGAGAATTTCAAAACGACATCTTTTAGGTTTTTGTTGAGCAGAAATTTTCTACATGGTGGTTTCGCCAAAATGTTTCTCCTGCTGTTGAAGGTTCATATCTAGCTGTTTAATAGCAGTAAATGCCATTCTATGGTAGCTTTAACATTCACAAAAGCCGTTTTTTCATATTTTGGCGTGACTTCCAAGAGATTTTGCTTTATCAAAACAACTTCTTGCTGGGAAAGTCTACCGCCGCACGAAAAAAATCAGCTTAAAATTAGTGGATTGCGTACACGTAATTTTTGAGAAACGTTTGCGCCAAAAATCGAAATAAGCGCGAGAATTTCTGCAAATATCACAGATTCAGCGAAGCCGTGTCACACTTGCTAATCGCGGCTTCTTGCCAGAGAGGAAATACAATGCACCCCCGAATTATGGGCGTCCTCAATACGACACCGGATTCTTTCTATGATGGAGCCTCCTACACTACCTTGGAGAAGGCCTTGGCACATGCGCGACAGATCTTACGCGATGGAGCTGAGATCATCGATATCGGTGGTGAGTCGACTCGACCCTCCACAGATTTTCATTTGGCACATGGCTCCGTAAACGAAGTTTCTGAAGAAGAAGAAAAGAATCGTGTACTGCCAGTGATCGAGGCCTTACGTGACGAACTCACCGAACAACAGTGTATATCCGTCGACACACGCAAAGTTTCTGTAGCAGAAGCCGCTATTCGATGCGGTGCAAAGATGATCAACTATGTAACAGACTCTGTATGTTCGCAGATGGCTGCTTTGATCGCGGCTCATCCCAAGGTTTACATTGTGATCTGCCATATGCGTGGACAGCCGCGTTCCATGCAAGACGGAAATTTTTATGTCGGCCCTATTGTACCTCACCTGATGGACTGGTTTCAAAAACAGGTCCAAATCCTGATAAAGCACGGTGTTCACAAAGATCAGATCATTCTCGATCCCGGCATAGGTTTTGGTAAAAAGAAACCCGACCAAGATCTCGAAATACTTCGTGGCCTATCCGAATTCAAGGCCCTCGGCTTTCCTATCCTCATAGGGCTCTCACGCAAGTCCTTCATGGGTACACTTCTGAACAAACCTGCATCTCAACTTTTGTCCGCAACCCTAGTCTTGAATCAATTTGCAGCATCACAGGGAGCTGACATTATTCGAGTGCACGATGTTGCTGAGCACAAAGATGCATGGACCCTACTTGCAATGGTCGGGCATCCGCTAATTAGTCCAGGCAGCTGTGCATGTCTTTGATTCCTCACTTCGAGCATAAAGTGCACGCTCATCCGAACGGATTGCTACGTTCGGATGACGGACTGCTTCACCTGCAATCGTAGTTTGCCGGACTCACGATGAGTGCTTTGAGCTGTGCCTCACGTTCTAACCACGCTTTGCGCGCATGCTCCTCTACTCCAACCTCTTCGAGGACGCTTGCGAAAAGTTTCTGACGACGTGCAAAGTGCACCGAATGAATCTTTAGGGGATGATGCACTGCCTTAAGAGCACGTGTCTCTGATGCAGAACTATCTTTGCGACCGAGCAGACGTTCTGAAAAAATAATCTGCTTAGCAATTAGCTCTTCAATTTGCACATTGAAGAAAAAATGACCGATCAGTGGATCAACTACTGCTCGTGCATAAAATTCACGAATAGCCTCAGCAATAGTATCCCCACCGATCTCATCGTATAGACTCAAGGCTCATCCTTTCGTTTGAACTTTAGCCCACGTATCTTTGAGTGAAACCGACCTATTGAAAACCGGTCGCTCCGACGTAGACGTCTTATCGACCGTAAAATAGCCAACACGCTCAAACTGGAAGTGTGTACCCGGACTTAGGTCTTTCAGAGCGGCTTCAACAAAACTGTTGGCTCGTACTTCTAGTGACTGTGGATTGACAAAAGATGTATAGGGAACACCCTCTTTTTCTTTCTCTGTAGGATCCGCAACTGTGAACAAGCGATCATAGAGACGCACTGTCGCATGGATTGCAGATTGAGCATCAACCCAGTGTATAACACCCTTGACCTTGCGGCCTTCAGGATTCTTGCCCAAAGTGTCAGGATCATAAGTACAACGCAACTCGGTGATGTCTCCTGCTGCATTGCGAATGACTTTCTCACAACGAATCACATACGAAAAACGCAGACGAACTTCACCACCCGTGGTCAGACGGAAAAATCCTTTCGGAGCATTCTCAAGGAAATCATCCCGCTCAATGTATAGCTCACGACTCATGGACACCGAACGTGTGCCCATCTCTGGCTTTTGTGGGTGATTGGGAACACTCAATTCTTCAACGCGTCCTTCTGGGAAGTTTTCTAGAACCACTTTGATAGGATCTAAAACAGCGAAAACTCGGGTAGCACGTTCATTTAGATCGTTACGTACACACTCTTCGAGCATACCGATGTCGATGACTGTGTCTTTTTTGGTTACGCCAATACGACTGCAAAAATCACGGATGCCTTCTGCTGTATAACCACGACGACGCATACCACTGATGGTTGCCATGCGGGGATCATCCCACGATTCGACATGGTTGTTTTCTACTAACTCACGCAGTTTGCGTTTGCTAGTAACGGTGTAGTTGACATTGAGACGAGCAAATTCAATCTGACGCGGATGCGAAGGTGTCTGTAAAGTTTCAAGGATCCAGTCATAAAGTGGACGGTGGTCCTCAAACTCCAAAGTACAGATCGAATGCGTAATATGCTCCAATGCATCCGAAATGCAGTGTGCAAAATCATACATCGGATAAATGCACCATGCATCCCCCGTCATCGGATGAGAGGTTCGCAAAATGCGGAATATAACGGGATCTCGCATGTTGATGTTGCCGGAGTTCATGTCGATCTTTGCGCGTAGGGTATAGGCCCCGTCCGCAAACTCACCAGCACGCATGCGTCGGAATAGATCTAAGCTCTCAGCAATCGGGCGCTCGCGATCTGGACTAGCCTTGCCTGCCTCAGTCAAAGTGCCCCTATGCTCACGCATCTGCTCACCGGACAAACTGCATACGTAGGCCTTGCCCATCTTGATGAGGTCAACAGCATAGTCATGAATCTGAGTGAAATAATCGGATGCATGCTTGATCTCACCATCCCAGTGAAAGCCTAACCATTCGATGTCTTCCTTAATCGCTTTGAAGTAGATCGGATCTTCTTTGTAAGGATTGGTATCGTCAAAACGCAAGTTGCAACGTGCTCCTGCATAGTCTTTTGCAATACCAAAGTTCAAACAGATAGACTTAGCATGACCAACATGCAGAAAACCATTGGGCTCCGGAGGAAAGCGGGTGATGATGGCTTTGTGTTTGCCGGTTTTTAAATCTTCGTCGATGATTTGACGTATAAAATTGGTTGGTTTGTGTTCCATATCTTGGATCCTCTCAATATATTTTGTTTGCATCTCTCGTGTTAAAACATCCGTCGAAGCTGGACC
>CAZWOL010000003.1:24846-54051 GCA_964635325.1 uncultured Pseudobdellovibrionaceae bacterium | reverse complement strand
CGCCTGCTTAGCCAGGTGCTCCCTCTTCGACGCTGATATCCACTGCACAGGCTAAACCGCTGTCGCTTCAGCTGTCCTTACAAACTTCAACGCAGGATGTCGCTCCTCGTGATACTTTAAGCGCCAGTCGTAGTCTAAGAGCAAAGTTGGGTTGCCTCGTGAGTCGAGTACAATGTGCTGCGCCTCATCGTTCATGAATTTCTCTAGAGCTTTTCTATCCTCTGAATAAACCCAACGCGCTGCAGTATAGGCAAGGGGACGCATGTTGACCTCAACACCGTACTCCTCTTTGATCCGATACTTGACGACATCGATCTGTAGCATACCTACAACCCCGAGGTACTGATCATTGTTGTGCAGAGGCCTAAAGACCTGCACAGCACCCTCTTCGGAGAGTTGGTCTAGGCCCTTACGCAACTGCTTCGATTTTAATGGGTCGCGAAGCTCCACACGCACGAAATGCTCCGGTGCAAAAACCGGAATATCCGTAAAGTTAAGAGTCTCACCTTCACTTAATGAATCACCAATTCTAAAGACACCTGGATCGTGGATCCCGACAATGTCCCCAGCAAATGCTTCATCCACCAAACTGCGATCCTGTGCCATAAAATGCGTAGGACGCCCAAGACGCATCAAACGTGCTGCACGAACGTGATAGGCTTTCATGTCACGTCGAAAGCTTCCTGAACATATGCGTAGGAATGCAACGCGATCTCGATGCGAAGGATCCATGTTTGCTTGGATTTTAAATATAAATCCTGAGAATTTCGATTCCAACGAATTCACCTCTCTCTGCACCGTGTGTCGAGGCAGAGGAGATGGAGCTAGAGCAGAAATATTCTCAAGCAATGTTTCGATACCAAAATTGTTGAGCGCACTTCCAAAGAAAACCGGAGCGAGCAAGCCAAGCCTGTAGGCTTCATGATCAAAAGACTCACCAGCCATGTCGAGCAGTTCGATTTCTTCACGCAAAATTTTTGCATGCTCGGCACCCAGCTCTTTTTCAACCAAAGGACTCGATAGCGATAGCCCCTGCAGCTCAACCCGGCGCGAACGATCAGCGCCGCGTTCGTAGATCAGAAATTCCTTGGTCTGACGATCATAGACCCCACGAAACTCATCCCCCATACCGATAGGCCATGTCATCGGGTAGGTACTGATCCCAAGCACCTTTTCAATCTCTTCGAGAAGTGAGAAAGGATCTCGACCCGGCCTGTCCATTTTGTTGATAAAAGCCATCACCGGTGTCTTACGCAAGGCACAGACTTCGAAAAGTTTCTTGGTTTGCGTTTCTACCCCGTTTGCCGCATCGATCAGCATCAATGCGCTGTCAACTGCAGTCAGTGTTCGGTAGGTATCCTCAGAAAAGTCCTGGTGACCCGGTGTGTCGATCAAGTTGATCGCACAGCCCTTATAGGGAAAGCTCATGACGGAGCTCGTTACCGAGATCCCACGCTGCTTTTCAAGCTCCATCCAGTCGGAGGTTGCAAATTTCTTAGAACGCTTCGCTTTGACCGAGCCAGCCATCTGGATGGCTCCGCCATATAGCAATAGTTTTTCAGTGATTGTCGTTTTCCCGGCATCCGGATGGGAAATAATGGCAAAGGTTCGCCGTTTTTTTATCTCATTCTCAGTATTCAAAGCGCGACTCCAATTTGGGGGAGGAGCCCGTTATACTGGAGTCTGGACGTCTGGTCAACGGCTGCAGAACTTGCGACGGAGCAAGTTGCCCAAGAGTCCAAGCAGAGCAAGAACAAGAACAGCGACCAGACAAGCTGTCCACTGAATCCAGGTCGCATTTTTGAACAGCAGCGCTGGAGAGAGGCTTGCGTTTTCGATCATTGGTGCACGTAGATGCTCACCTTCGGTTGCGAGTAGGGGAATGCCAAGCTCCGGGTCCTTAGGCATAGTCTTGATGAAGTCAAACACAGCAAGCCAAGACTTGTACTCATGAGTTCCAGCGAGATCTCCACTTGCGCGATGCACAACAGCATCTTTGAAGTCTAGAATAGGACTGCCGTTTGCAAATTTCGGTGTGATCTTGAAAAGACCCATACTGATCTCTGGGATGATCCAAAAAAACTTCCCGACATAGGATGTTGTTCCAATGCTGTAGAGCACATTCTCATCACGGAAGTTAACGACTTCCATTGTTCCATCCGCTTTCTTGATGCGTGCTTCGCTAACCCGGTCCAGTGGCACACGATACGGATTGTAGTCGAACTCAATACCTGCAAAACGTGGATGATAGGTGGATCCTTTGAATTTGTAGGCCAAGAGAAGCACTTCAAGAACCTGCTTAAGCTCTTTAGCATTCACATGAATTTTTATAAGTGGATACCCTACTTCTTCATCGGTCTCACCAATTCCCAGTGGACTCAATCGAAAAATATCAGAGACACTTTGGATGCCACTTTTTCCTTTGGAAATATCATCACGAATGATTCCGTCCGGACAAAAGCCAATATCTGCCTGAGCACCACTTTGGAACGCTGATGATAGCAAATAGCCTATGGTATTGTCAGTATACACACGTGTGAGATTGCGATCGACTTTTGCAGTTGCTTGTTCGAAATTGACATCAAGTACTTTGAGCTTTGTCTCATTAATATATTTTTTAAATTCATCGATTTTTTTGGTAATTTCAGAATCACCCAAAATCTGATCGTCAATTTTGTTAAGCTTGTATTCTAGGCTTCGCAAATTTTTGGGCTCGTAATGCATTGCGAGTTCGCCAAGGTAGCGAATGTCCGAACCAGTCTGTACAATCTGAGTTTTGCCAATCACGATGGGTTGTAGCAGAGGTGTGTGTGAGTGACCACTGATGATAACATCGATGCCTTTGACCTTAGCTGCCATGTTGATATCTTCGCCGATCCAATGTCCATCATCACCTACTGTGAGTAGCTCTGTGCCGATCCAGTTTTCGTCAGGTCTTGCAACCCCACCGTGTGAGAGTAAGATAACAACATCCGCTTTTTCATCTTCTCTTAGGATTTTGACCATTTTTTTTGCGGTCTCTATAGGATCCGCAAAGCTCGCGGGAGCTTTGTTCGCAGCAACTTCGTTTGCCTCATAACCCATCAGGCCAAAGAGTCCAAAGCGAATACCATCTTTGACGATGACCGTATGTGTTTTGATCACTCCATCTTTGACAAACTGTCGCAATTTTGCATCGCGTGGGTCATCCTGAGTGAGTACAAGGTTGGATGCTAAAATAGGTGGTAAAGAACCAAGCTTATGCAACTCGATCTCACGCAATGCAGATTCGATCATCAGCGAGAGACCTTTGACTCCAAAATCAAACTCGTGGTTACCCAAGGTGATGGCATCGTATCCGAGCATGCTAAGAAGCTGAAGCTCTCCGGCTTTTTCTCGGGTGATGGTATGAAAAAGGGTGCCCATCGAAAAATCACCAGCTCCAACTGTCAGCGTTGCGCCTTTGGCTTCCGCAGCTTTACGCTTTTGTTTGAGCATTGTGGCAAGCCTTGCAACCCCACCGATAGTGCCATCTCCCGTAGTGTTTGGGTTGTACTCAAAATCAGGAGCAAAGCCCAAAAAACGAGAGTGCTCATCGTTCGTATGAAAAATCGTGAATGATTTTGCAAAAGATGTATGTGCAAAAACCAAACTAGCGACTAAGAGAAAGCGTCTCATCAAATCCTCATAGAATAATCGGAACAGTGATAGTGATGGCTGCGTTCTAGAACACAACTTGATCTACAAAGACTGTAGGGTAACCTCAAGTAGGCATCTTAAAAAAGATCAGCTAGGACTACAAGAATTTATTGAAGTGAGGCGGTCCTGACGCGGTAAGTGCGGTTTCAGTTGCACTGTGTGCTTTGCATAGCACGAAGGTAGGAATCGTTTAACTGTGGGCTGCTGTCTTGCCATATCATATTTTGTGTTGCAGTTTCGGGACCCGCATTGGTTGTAAAGATATGATGTGTGTTCCCATTTTGATAGACAAGAATATCATTCACCTTGATTGTCAGACTTGACATTTCGTAGCGCTCAACTTCTTTTATGGTTGCATCCATGCTACAGCCTTTGACAGCGTTTTTGCCGCTGCCACAAAAATCAGTTTTGGTATATGCAGGAGTCGCTTTTTTGATGCTGATCATGGTGAGGTCTTTGAGTTGAAAATTAGCATTCTGTACTTGATATGTGAAGCGTCCATTTGCTACAAAGATGGGTTTTTGTGCTTCGTTATTTGTAAAGCTTAGAAAGGGTGGATTTGCTTTGTCTCCCAAAGTGAATTCGAAGTTGCTTTGACCAGCTGTTGCCTCTGGAAGATATTGAGCTGTTTGCTTGAGAGCAGAGACATCGATGTCGTTGATTTTTTGACCATCGATTGTGATGTCTATCTTGTCAACTTTTTTCTCACCCATACATCCAGCTCCGATGTTGGACATAAGTGCGAGCATCAATTTGCCTCGAATATCTTTAGCTCTCTCTAGTTTGGGGCGTCGACTTTCGATTAGAGTTTTTAGCTTAAGTATTTCCGAAACCTTAGGGTTTGTGGATGCGTTGTATTGGTCCAAACTCGTCGAACCATTTTGATTAGCAATTCCAGCAAGTCCACTGCTCGATTGTTTGCTAGTCTTTTTCTCACAGGCGAAGCTAGCAGTGAGACTTGCAATAATGAATGTGTTTTTCAGTAATCTATACATCATTCGCAATCTCCTCCGGTAGAATCCGTAGTTTCACTTGCTTTGCTTGACTCTTGGCGCATCTCATCGATATCTTGCAAGCTTACGAGGCACATAGGATTCCGGCCAATACGAAGTATGCTGTAGGGGTCAATGCGCATTTCTGTTTGAACACTCTCATCAGCTGGAGCCACAACTTTGAGCCAGTTGTCATTTGTCGTATCATCGCTTATGGAACTGCCATCGACTTTGATTCGAATTTTCATTTTTTGCAGTAGCAGGTTGCGTTGCGCGTCAGTGATCACCTGTGGACTGCGTATTTGACCGAGTGCATCGACGGATGAGTTGGCTGTTACCGAAATTATGCTGAGTGTAATGATTTCGTTGAAGCGTGGTGGCATTATAGTACTTTGATTGTCACTACGTTGAAAGCTGAGTGCTCCTAGACCTTCAGAAAATTCATTACTAATATAGTCTTTGTTAGCGCGTAGACGAAAGTGCAGACCCTGAAGCCCAGTGGCTTCGATTGATAGAGTGCGTACTGGAGGTGCATTATTTTCGGTGCATCCCAAACTGTCGGCACCGACCGGTGGAATGAGATAGGCCTCTGCCATGCACTGTGTTTCGAGGGCAGCACGTTTTGCACACATCGTTGTGTTGAAAGAAAGAATCTCACGACAGGTTTTCTTTTCCATCTCATTTTGGGATTGCAAGGTTTGCAGAGTGCTCTCTAACGTTGCTGCAGGAAGCTTCTCCAACTGTGCCTGAGTCATGGAAAGAGGATCAATGCTGGTATTGCTGCTTGTATTTGTTGTGCTATCTGCAAACACGAGCGGTGCATGCAGGTTCCAAATCAAAGGAAGTAGGGCGCGAGTGATCTTTTTCATCCAAAGCCTCCGGACGCTTGAGCGCAAAACCTAATGAGGTTCTCAAAAGTGCTTTCGGAAGAGTTGCTGAAAACATGAGCCAACACTCAAAACTAACCATAACCAAATAAGTTTGGTTGCTAAAGGCAAGCCGCTAAAAACACAACGGGAATGGATTAAAAGGAAGGAAAAGGTGACAGTTTCCTGACATCAAGGTTCCTTTGGTGCACTAGAGGTTACAGCGCGTAAGGAATCAAGGAAGCGGCTCGACACTGCTGTCACCTGAAATTTCTAGAATTCTGGGTTCAGAGGAAATTTGACATCAGCAGGGTAAGGTGAAGAGTAGGTGTAGTTCATTAAGTTGCTGAGATGGTTGATAAGAGATGAGAACAGAGCTTGTCCTGGCTCAATGATGTGTGCACTCGTAGCTACCTGTGTTGCTGATAGTCCTGAGCTGAGGAGCTCAGGAAGACCCATCGCACTGTTGTAAAATGGACTTATGAGTTGAATGTTTAAATCTTTAGAAGCTGAGATGATGCCATCTCGGATCGGTGTTGCTGATAGTCCTGAGCTGAGGAGCTCAGGAAGACCCATCGCACTGTTGTAAAATGGACTTATGAGTTGATGAATGTTTAAATCTTTAGAAGCTGAGATGATGCCATCTCGGATCGGTTCTGCAAGGTAAGCATTGGTAGTGTAGAGGGTTGTTGTCAGAAGAAGCGGTGCCAAAGCAATAGCCAGAAGGCTTGGTCTATATGCGTTTACACTTGATTTACCAAGACGGACAGCTGCAAATACAAGTGTTCCACCCACAAGTGTTCCTGATCCTGGTCGTTCAAGCAGAATTTTTTGTCCTCTTAAGGCTCGGATACCTATGTCCAAGAAGGAGTTGAAAGCTTCGTTTGTGGTCACTATCGCTAGGACCTTGCCAATAGAACTCAGCTGATCCCATGCTTCCGATGTGTTTTTTTCCGAAACATTTTTGACAAACTTTTCGGCATTCCATTTGCTTTTTAGTTCGCCGAGGTTTTTGCTATCAATTGCGTAATTGCTGCCATCGATTGCACCTTCGATGCCTTTAATGGCTAGAGGCAGATCTGTTCCAACAGCATAGCTACGGGATGAATGCTTAGCAGCTCCACCGATCAACCCACAAAATACAGAAGGTTCACCAATCATATGATTGCAGGTGGATTGGATCACATGTTTTAAAGCAGCAGCAGCTGTGTATGCAGGGATGATCGCTAGGGGAATATTTAGGCCCAGAACAGGGAAGCCTGCGTTCATCATTGCTAGCGTACTTACAACTACGAAATCTGTGGTAACTGCTTGTGCAACAGCGTTGGGGATCTGTGTAAAAGCGTAATGCATTGCATCGTAAGGTATTGAGACAAAGTCTAAGCTTGTCGCCTCAACTGCTTCTTCAGGTTGGGTAGAGTTAAAGCTATCGATGCGCGTCGAGCTTGAGAGCGCGGGTAGGCTCAGTCCCATTGTCAAAAGCAACCCAAAAACAGTTTTTGCAAACATCACAGTTCTCCAGAAATTATCGACTTTTAATTAGACACATCGCGCTAAATAACAATGAAACATGCTATGAAGCAAGGTAAATCTTATGATATTTTCATATTTACCATAAAATTATCACATAGGTAATTGCTGCCCATTTATACAACATCATGGTGGCCGAGAAGATAGCGTAGGCATCATCATACTGTGGGGCAGCTTTTGAAGCACTGGACACAGAATCTTTGTATACTCTTCAGTCTCGTATGGACTTGCGTCTCTTGTAATAGCGCTGACACACCAAATGCGGAGAAAGTATCCGCTAGGGGAGCTAGTCTGACGCAGGATCTCAAGTACTACGATCACTTTCCTTTCAACCATGTCTACACATTGAATCTTAGTCTTGGCTCACAAAATCTTGAAACTGTGCTCGACACAGGTAGTGCAAATCTCTTAGTCATTGGAGATAGCAACAACTGTAGTGGATGCGTCAACGAATATGGCTATGATTCGGTATATACTCCAGGAGCTAGCAGCCAAAAACTATCCTCATCGTGGGAAATGACCTTTGCGCCTATTGGTTATGCCAACATTCATGGTTACAAAGATACTCTGAGCTTTTCTGGTCTAAGTCTAGATTCCTATTCTTTTGGAATGGTAACTTCGGAAGAAGGAATTCCAAACATTTGGGGCATAGCCTATGCCCAAGGTGCCCGACCGGATGATAATCCACAGACACCACTGTTTGATGCTCTCGCTCTACAGGCTAATTGGAATGATCAATTCTCCCTGACTCTTTGTGCACACAAAAGCGGAAGCAGTGTCACTTTGGGAGGCTATGATAGCAAGCTGAGTTCGGTGATGAGTGCTGTACAGTGGACACCCATCGTACGCAAACGTTACTACTCTGTGAATCTCAAGCGTATGTTCATTACTAGCAAGGATGGGCAGGGTGTTTCTCAGGTGCAGTGGACTTGGGCTCCGACAGCAACGAGTACAGTCATTGTAGATAGTGGAACCAATCCTGTTGTGATTCCTCCGCAGTACATCAGCGGACTCGTCACATCTCTGAAAAAAGTAGCAAGTGATAATGGCATCAGCATTCCTGAGGATTTTTGGCCAACAAGCTCGGGGAAGGGTTCATTCGCAACACTATCGGATGAGGATATTCGTAAGTTCCCACTCATCCAACTCGAAATGACGGATGCCGAAGATTCAACAAAGACCATTAGTTTGGCGATGAGCCCGACAGTCTACTTTCAAACACGGGATAATGGGCAACGCTACTTGGGTTTTCAACCTGGAAATTCCATCGTTATTCTTGGCACTGTCTTTATGGAAAACTACGTTGTATTACATGATCGGGGTGCGCTCATTGAAAGCGCGAATACGGCACGCATCGGGTTTTACCCTGTTGCCAATTTTTGTAAGTAAGCAAGTATCCTAAAAATGTTCCAACGTCTTTTATAGGCACTTGCAAATTGGAGTTTGTTCGTTGTGAAGATAGCTCTCGCACAAATTGAAGTTCAACCTGGTCAACCAGCACTCAATTTTCAAAAAATCAGTGCTCTTTATCAGCTGCTCTCACCAGCCTATGATGTCGTTGCTTTTCCAGAACTAGCACTACCTGGTTACTTTATTGGAGATACGTGGGAACAGCCGAGTTTTTTGCGTGAATGTGAAGAACTTGCTCACATGCTTGCCAAACAAAGTGGGTCTTGTGCACTCATCTTCGGTAGTGTCGGCATAGACTGGACCAAACGCAACGAAGATGGGCGTGTTCGTAAGTACAACGCAGCGTTTGTTGCTCAAAATGGTCGCTTCATTCCACATCCAAAATTGCCCTATGCATTTTGGATCAAAACACTGCTTCCCAACTATCGTGAATTTGATGATACTCGTCATTTTTTCGATCTACGCAAATATGCTGCAGAATGCGGGCTAGCGCTTACAGAGCTTACAGTCCCCCTTACTTTAACACATGCAAGTCGAAGCTTTTCTATAGGTCTTAATATCTGCGAAGATGCATGGGATGAGGACTATGCTTTTTCACCCATACAACAGCTCTCTAAGCAGCCTCTAGATTTGCTGCTCAATATAAGTTGTTCACCCTATACGCTGGGTAAAGCGCAACGCAGGGACAAACTTCTCAATAAAATCTCTCAGAGTACCGGAGTCCCCCTTGCTTATGTAAACTGTGTCGGCACGCAAAATCTAGGAAAGACAGTATTTGGCTTTGATGGTGCAAGTGCAGTTTACTGGTCATCATCGACACAACCTCAGCATACAGAACGTTTTTGTGAGGGCGTGATTGGTGTTGATCTCGTCCAAGGATCGTGTAGCCCTTTCTCTATACGCAAGAACGATCAGGGGTTTAGCATTCAAGTTGGATCTTTTGCAAGCCAAGCACTGAGCGAAGCTGCAGAGCTTTACCAGGCCCTTACACAAACTCTCAAAGCTATTTTGCAGCAATGGAAAATTTCCAAAGTTGTTATCGGAGCAAGTGGGGGTATTGACTCTGCGCTTGCTGCAGCGCTTTATACACAGGTTTTGGATCCCAAATCGGTGTTCCTTGTGAACATGCCTACTCAGCATAATTCTAAGCTGACACAGAGGGCTGCAGCAGAACTTGCCGCACGTCTACAAGCTCCCTATGCAGTGGTTCCGATTCAAGATGCTTTTGATGCAACGGTGAAGCAACTTAATGGCATTCCATTCACACAAGGGCTCAAGGCTCCCTCTCTGCAGAGATTGCATTTAGAAAACATCCAGGCTCGTGACCGTTCCTCACGAGTGCTTGCTAGTATTGCAGCAGCACTTGGCGCTGTCTTTACGTGCAATGCCAATAAGACGGAACTTACAGTCGGGTTTTCCACTTTGTACGGAGATGCAACAGGCTTTCTTGCTGCGATAGCCGATCTGTGGAAGGGGCAAGTCTATGCGCTTGCTAAGTATTATAATCAGACTGTAGTTGGACGAGAGATTATCCCCAAAGAAAGCATAAGCGTGATCCCTAGTGCAGAGCTCAGTGCAGATCAAGATGTGAATGAAAACAAAGGAGACCCCTTTCATTATCCGTATCACGATGCACTCTTTCGATCATGGGTCGAACCCTGGGAGCGTAAGACTCCTGAGGATATATTGATTGCATTTGCAGAGGATCGTTTGGAGGAAGTCTTAGGTTCGTTTTCTAAGAAGGATGTTCTTAGTCTTTTTAAGAATGATGTGCATGCCTTTGTTCAAGACATGGAACGTTGGTGGAACCAATATGCGGGTATGGGTGCTTTTAAGCGTGTGCAAAGCCCACCGCTCATTGCGCTTTCGCGACGTGCCTATGGCAATGATTATCGTGAGCACATTGGCGCAGTGCGGTCGTTCAGTCGTAACTATTGTGATTTGCGTAGCAAACTATTGGTGACGACATCAAAAACAAGGTAATTTAAGGGAAGATTTTCCTTATTTTTTTTAAGCAAGGATGGAACGCTATGGAGCCACTTGTAATCGCTGGTGTGAGTATAGCTGCAGGAGAACGAAAGCGCTTTGAAATTCCTATCGCTCGTCTCTTCGACAACACGCCTATGAATATACCTGTCGAAGTCATTCGTGGTACTACCAAGGGGCCGACCATGTTTGTTTCAGGTTCCATTCACGGTGATGAAGTGATCGGAACCGAGATTGTTAAGCGCATTTTAAATCGCAAAGAGCTACATAAGCTGCATGGCACACTCATTTGCATCCCGATTGTCAATCCATTTGGATACAACAATAACACGCGTTATCTCCCCGATCGCAGAGATCTCAACCGTTGTTTTCCAGGCTCGGCCCGTGGCTCTATGGCCTCGCGTATGGCCTACATTTTTCTGAAGGAAATTGTTGAAAAGTGTAACTACGGTATCGACATTCACTCGGGTTCTGCCCATCGTATTAATTTTCCTCAGATACGCCTTGAACTCAAAGACAAAGTCGAAATGAAGCTTGCGGATGCCTTTGGAGCGCCCGTGATTTTGAACTCCTCTCTGCGTAGCGGAACCTTACGTAAGGCTGCTCAGGAGCGGGGTGTAAAAATGCTTCTCTTCGAAGGAGGTGAGGCCTTACGCTTTGATGATCATGCCATCAATATAGCTGTGCATGGCATTTTGAATGTAATGCATACGGTCGGAATACTCACCGGTGAAAAAATGTTTGCAACAGCTTCAACAGTGGTTACAGCAAAATCGAGCCACTGGTTGCGTGCACAAACAAGTGGCAGCTTGCGCATTTTGAAAAAGCTCGGAGCTTTCGTGCAAGCTGATGACTTGCTCGGTGTGATCACCGATCCTTTCGGAGATCATTTGTGTGAAGTGCGTGCATCTAAGCCTGGTATCATCATCGCGATCGTCACGTTGCCTCTGATCAATAAAGGCAATGCATTGTTCCATATTGCAACACTAAACGAGATGAAGATTATCGAAGAGGATGAAGAAAGCAAAATCGTCTTGGATCAAGATATCGACATTGAAAACGAAGATTGGTTTATGCCCCCCATCTAGTTTATTTCCCCAACCTAAAACTTGTCTTATACACCTCTAATGTGCTAAGAAGTGTTTGAATTTGACTCTCGATGATCAGTGAGTTAAAACTCTAGCGCTATTTGATCGGATCGCTGTGTTTTTCTAAAAAAGGTTAATCGATGAAAATTGTTTTTGTAGCTGGGCTTTTTTTGACTCTTGTAGGTGCATGTGGAAAAACAACAAATAAGCCGAGCTCAGCTCCTGAAGCTTGTTCGAAGAATTTTATAGAGGATCTCCATAAAACACAGAAACGTATTACTAAGCTCGCTAAGCTTGTTGAGCAAGAGCTTCCACCGGTGGATGTTCGGCCATCTGATGGTAGCGGTTACGATGGAGGTGATGACTATGATTACGATTATGATTATGACTACGATGACGGTGACTGCGATTGCGGTTGTGGAACTTACGAACTTGAGGCCAGTTGTTCAGATAAGAAAATAGCAGCATTTCAAAGTTCGCATAAAGATGTAGTTTGCACTTTGGATGACAAAGTTGTTAGCACCGATAAGCTTGTCACAGAAATGTTGGCAGACCTAAAAAAATACGAAGCCCTTCATTCCGAGAATGCTCCTAAGTCCTAGTCGTCGACAAGAGCTTCAAAGTTCCTTGACGGTTCGATGATGCTTTTGAAGTAGGCGAATGTAAGTGTGAATTTGCATTTCTACCGACCCATCTTTAGCTAGCCAGTCCCGTTGTTTAGCCTCTTCTATGAGTCGTCTTGACATAATCGATCGTTGCTCTGTGGTGAGTTGCTCATAAGTATGTGCTGCTCTAGTGATTGCTTCGGTTATGCCCTCTTCCTGCTTCTGCAAACGTACGACTTCATCCAATATATCTTTTCGCTCATCATACAAATAGGCATTTCCGGAGGAAGTTGTAGCATTCATTTCTCGCAAAAAATCCTGCATGCCCGAAACGCCTGAGCTAATAACAGGGGCACCCATCGCAAGTGATTCTAATGCAACCAATCCAAAGGCTTCTTCATGTGACGGGACGATCACAAAATCAGCAGCAGCTCGGATGAGAATGCCTGCTTTCTCTGGGCCTATCTGTTCACTGATATGGTCTCCTCGCATAATGTAAAAGTCGGGATCTTGGTCGTAGCGTTGATGCAGAATGTCGATATGCCTGTAGGCTAGTTTGCTTCCGCGTATTCCCATGCTGATAAAGCTAGCTCCAAGTTCTTTGATCTTTGCGGTAGCAGCGGGCAATAGATTGACACCTTTTTCACTAGCATAGCGCCCCACATAAATGAAAAGAGGTTTGCTTGCATCTGCTATATAACCTTTGCGAACCAAGTGATGTTTAATGCGTTGCTTCGATTCCGTGATTGCAAGTGGGTCGAAACGAAAATTCTCGATATGTGTTGTTGTATGGATGCTTAAAATTTGCTCATCAAAGACATTCCAGGCCCTATAATCAAGACCGTTGGGTATACTGGAGATGCGTGTCTGCATTGGGTTAGTGTCAAATAATTTTTGGTAAACCATACCCAAGTTAAAATGCAGTCTTGGCTCATCACTTAGGCCTTCTTCAATCATAGTCTTAGATACTGTTAGTACATGATCAGACTTTTCCATACTAAGCGCCATCAGGTTGCATGGTTGGTGTCGATCACAATAGAAATTTTTGTAAATACCTTGATCCCAGTTCAGTGTATGAAGATGCATGATGGTTTGGGGGCGCTGCACCGAAGGTACAGTTTGCAGTAAGGCATTTGCTAGTGCTGATGCACTAAGATGCGCGTGGAAAATATGAAAGGGAGACCCTAGACTATTTAGACCCTCCATGAGTGCAGCAGCGGCTGATGAAAAATAGAACATCCGATTGGCAAAGTCCGAATCTTGAGTGGAACGATGTGAAGAACGTTCATCCGGGATCAGAAAAATCTTGCTGAAATCCGGATCAGGACGAATCAGTAGTACGGGGACTCGCACAGGGGTCGCTTCGTGAGTATAGGTATATTCGGAAAGTAAAATTTCGGATCGAACGATGTGCGAGTTGAATACATGCTCGATAGTGCATAAACTTTGGATAGGGGCCTTCCAAAATTTGCCGTCTGCGAAATGTGGGCCGATAAGAAAGGTTCGTAGATAAAAGCCATGTTGTGCTGCAAATACAGAAAGTTTTGGTGTTGTCGCATTGACGACGGATCCGACACCAGCCAAATGATAGTTGGCAAATTCAATAGAGGCGACAGCTACATTAAGTGGATTGCGAATATCTCCGATCGGTGCTGTAGCATCTGCTTGGTCCAGTAAATTTTTGGAACACTGTATATTACGGAATAGAGAGTTCGGAAATTTCAAGGTGGTCAGTAGATCCACATTTTGTTTTGCTTTGGTATAGGTTTTTTTTCTGCGAACCTCATTAAGAGGCACCGTGATCTGTGAATTTTGGACCGAAATCCCTTCATTTTGTTGGCAGGCAAACATTAAGAGGCAAATGAATAAATATCTGAACATTGCATATACCTTAGCGGATCTCTTGCATAGCCGATTCTGTCGGGGAGCTAGGTTACTACTGTTGTAGATGTTTAGCGAATGGTTCTTTTGTTGGAGCGACGTAGAATTTCGCGATAGACGCTGTAATAATTTTCCATAGACCCACCTTTCGCAAGCCAATCAAAGCTTTTTGCCTCTTCAATGAGTCGCAGAGACACATTTGATTTATCTGTTGCAGTGGTTGTGTTGAAATATCGAAAAGCTTTTTGAATCTCAACTTCCATGACATCTTCTTGCAGTTTGCGTTTTTTGTATCCATTTGGAAACTCTTTGTAGTTTTTATAGGTGAAAGAGTTGCCGCTGAGATTGCGAAGATCAAACTGCACGAGATAGTCCTGCATCCCTGAGATTCCTGAGCTGATGGCAAGAGCTCCCATCGCATAAAATTCGATGGGTACTAGGCCGAAAGCTTCTTCGTGAGAGGGAACCACTACAAAATCGGTGGCAGCACGAACCAGCATGCCTGTTTTTTCAGGGCCAAGTTGTTCCTTAATAGGATAACCTTCCATAATATGAATATCGGGATCATGGTCATATAGGCTGCGTAGCACATCGATTTTTCCCGAAGCAACACTTAGGGTCTTTGCTCCCATGACGATAAAGCTTCCGCCGTTGCTTTTAACAGTGCTAATTGCTTTAGCAAGCATGTCTATACCTTTTTCTCCGGAGTATCTTCCGATAAAGACAAAGAGTGGCTTATCAGCAGATGCAATATATCCTTTCTGAACAAGGTATTCTTTGATTGTCTTCTTGCTATCAAAAATTGAAGTGGGATCGAAGCTAAAGTCGCGTGTGCCATCAGGGGTTTGTATTGTCAAATTTTCAGATTTAAATGGATCCCACTCATCAAATGAGATGCCATTGGCAACTCCAAAAATTCGAGTTCGAGTTGGATCAAAACTGTGGAGTTTTTGGAAGACGTTGTTGAGTCCAAAGCTTTGGTATGGTTCATCTCTTAGGCCTTCAACAATCATGGTTTTGGACACCGTCATCACTGCATCCGAGTTTTGCATAATATAGGGCATTGCTTTGCAAGGGTCGTAGTTTCCGCAAGTGTAACCAGTATAGAGACCCTGATCGCCATTGAGGTTGTGCATATGCATGACGCTTAGGGGTCTTTTGGTGATCGGAATTTGACTTAGTAATGTGATTGGAAATGAACTCACATACGAATGCCCATGCAAGATATGAAATCCTTGTGAACTCTGACTTTGGCCCTGAATAAAGGCTGCAACTGCGGAAGAAAAATATAGGCCCCGATTAAAGAGGTTGTAGCCATTGCGACTAGCGTAGACATCCGTTTCGCTAAGTGTTGTGAAGATGTCTGGAATTTCGCTGCCAGCTTTGACCAAGAGAACAGGTATTTTTACGGCATTCTTGCCATTCACTACCGTGTAGTGAGAAAGCAAGATTTCGGAATGTACAATTTGGGAATTAAAAACATGTTCGTATGTACAAATTTTCTGTGTTGCTTCCTTCCAGTATTTCCCTTGTTCATAGTAGGGTCCGATGACATAAATGTTAGCTTTGATGTTTTCGTTCTCTAAGAAAATTTTTAGATTGCTAACAGAGCTATTGACTATAGATCCTACACCTCCAAACTTATGGGATGCAAATTCGATCGAAGAAACAGCGATGTTGATGGGGTTGTTAGCATGACCAAGAGCTTGCGATTCATCATTTGATTGCGAGAGTATGTTTTCACTACACTCAAAATTGCTAACAAGCTGTGTTTTAGAAAACTGAAGAGATGAAGCTAAATTGATTTTGGTGTTCGAGAATTTGTAGATCTCGTAGATTTTTTGAGGTGAGACAGTTTCGCTAGTGACCGGATCTTGAGTTAGGGGACTGGGATCGGCTTTGTCAGGCTCGCTTATTTTTAGCGCGCTATCCTTATCTGGCTCACTTTTCTTTAGATTTGGGTCATTTGAGCATGCTTCCACAAAAAGGATCAGACCATAGATGAAAACCTGCAGAATGGAGCTCTTCATAGCATAGCTTCCTTTATTTGTAATTATTCTCAGCAGCACCTTTGTGCGCAACACAAAAAAGTAAGCATAGTTAGCATTTAGTTTGTGAATCTGCCAGGGCATTTTCATGTTCTATTAAGTCCGAAGCCCCTAATATCTTTTTCTACGCAATAGATAGGGGAACTCGATGATGAATGTAGGCATTCTATGTGTTTTTTTGGCGCATGCGTTGCTGTGTCTAGAAGCTCTGGCGTCTGGCTCCATCAAATTGAATTCTGCGATTTCTGGTCGCTGTCTCGATGTTGAATTTAAATCACAAAATAGCGGAGCCAAAATCCTCTTATGGGATTGTAATGAAACCGACAGTCAGATTTTTGAAGTGCAGCCCGAACCCAATCGCCAGTATGTTTTTCGAAACGCAAGAACTCGAAAATGTCTTGATTTACCATTTCGCAGTTTAAAGGCAGGTGTTGGACTTGTTTCTTCTAGTTGCACAGGAGATCTGAACCAGAGTTTCTTTATGGAAAGGCTGCCCAACGACAATAAAATACAATTGCGCCTAGCACACAGTCGCCACTGTCTTGATCTTGAATTGGGAACTGCGTTAAATGGAGAAAAGATTGTACAGCAACCGTGTGATATAAAAAAAACCAGTCAGCATTTTGTCATCCAAGATCGAACGGCCCATATCGATTCATCGGAAGCTCCGTCTGTATTTGGATATGAAAATGGATTCAACACATTTGGTTTTGACATAGATGGTATTCACAAAGATACAGGTAGTCCCTATGATCTCGAAGGTTTCAAAGAATCTGGATTGAATAGACATGGACTGCCTCGCTTCGATCCTAAAAAAAGAGCACCCTATGGCAAAAGTTTTAGGGAGCGTGAACTCAAGGCCCAAGAGTTTGTGGATAGACTGGATCTGAGTATTGCACGTCGGCCTAATATTTTTCTTTTGATTCTCGATACTATTCGTGATGACTACGTCGATGCTGGCTATGTACCACAAATGCTTGCATTGAAAGAGCACTCGATTTATACCAAGCTTCGCATTAGCGGAGCAACATCGACCCTCACTGCAACATTTGCACTATTCCAAGGTCTTGCTGCATATAAATACTACGCAGCAGGAGCGGCAGAAACCGAGCTTGGAGCGCTGCCTCTTTACATATTTAAGCATAAACTTGGATATAAGATCCATGCGGTGAGCAACGAAAATTATATCTGTCTTAGCAAGCGACATCATTACACAGAAAACATTTACCAAGCTCCGAGCATCGTTAGCAATGCCCAGTTGAATTGGGGGCTGCAGAGCTATTTATTTGATGAATGTGTCGAGTCAGGCATTATTCCTTCAGCCTTTTACTCAGAAAGATTCAACACCGACGCCCAAAAGTTTGAGCAGATGCTAAGGGTTGTCGCAAATGCCTCCGATGAAGGCAATCTCTTTATACTGCATACACTCGGTGGGCATACTCCTCAACTTTGGGAAGCTCAAGATGAATACCCAAAAAAACCAGGACAGCAAGCCAGTGAATGGGCTTATCGCAACGGGTTGCGCTATCATGATCGCTTGCTAAGCAACTTTATTCGCACATTGCAGCAGATCAATCGTTTCGATTCGTCCATTATCGTGACGGTGAGCGATCATGGAGAAATTTTTCCGACCAATATCCCCTATAGCAATCATGGCAATTATCCAATCTCTAAGGAGTTGAGCCATGTTCCACTCTATTTCAAATTTCCAAAAGATGATCCATCACTCCATCGATTTGCAGATGCACAACTTACGCGTGTTTCCACACACGCTGATGTTTTTCCGACACTCTTCGAGTACTTTGGAATCTTCGATACACTAGCACCTTGGTTTGATGGGAGGCCTATCAACGATCTCAAAAATCATGTGGTCTCGACAACCCGCGTGAGCAGCAACGAGCTTGCATTCTATGGATATCCCTACAAACTCGTTGTCCGCCTCAAAAATACAGGAGGTTCAAATTTTCAACCGCAGTCACTCAAGCTTATTGAAAATTTGAGTGAGGATGATATTGATTTTTTGCATTTACAAGATTTTGATGACCACGAACTTGAATTACCCAATGAAGAGCTTGATGCCACCGAATACATTGGACATCCAGTCTTCGTAAAATTCATGAATCGTCTAATAAGAGAGAAATCACGGTAGTTTTGCATCGAATCTATACGCAGGTAGTGTGCTTAGAAAATATGCGTTCTTGTAATTGCTCTGAATTTCAGCCAACAGCATATCAAAGGGTGGAACCAAGAGCTTTTCCTTGTCAAAAATCGCTTCGAAGCGGCTAATGATTTCGTCAAAAAGGGTATGCCGAACCACATAGGCAGAGTTTGTCAGCATCATGGAATCTATATGAACTAAAAAATCGGACTTATCACTTTGATGCGGAGTTATACTCAACCAAGGTGAATGGAGATTGCCATCCAAGTAAAGGAGCCCCCACTCTTCACAGCTTGCTTCGCTGTCGAGCATTCTCATCGCTTTTAGAACGTCACCGACAAAACTTGGTTTGAAGTGAATGTTAGCTTCCAAAATGAGAATTTGCTTTCGACCCTCACGTTTCGCTTTTTTTATAGCTTCATAATGTTTCAGTCCTAGAGCCGTTTGTGCTCGACGTGCTCTGTCTGCAACTTGACCCGCACCTGTTGTACGTTTATCAAAAAATGACCAATCCAAGGTTCCCAGAGTGCTATGATTGTAATCTGTGCTTTGGAAATAAGAGCCTGAGATCAGCTCGACTTGTGGGTTTCCTATGTATTGAAGTCGCTTTAGAAAGCTCTCATAGCGGCCTTGTTCACTGTCAATCACATATATGCGATCAAAGTACTTATTGAGGAGGGCTTGGTCATTATCATCTGTCACTTTCACATTCTGTGTTATTAGATGCGCTTGGTTTAGATCAAGAGTCATTTTGCGACTGTTTTGCAGCAGTTCTATTGCTGTATAGGATGCTTTGTTACGAAAACTTTTGATCACATTCCGTGGATGCTCGCGCAGAAAAGGATCGGCTCCAAAGTTGAGGAGCACCTGTGTAAGGTCCTCGTGACCGCGTTGAATTGCAAAGAAGATTGCGGTTTTTCCACTCATTATATTCACAACATTCGGGTTGACTCCTTCTTTTAGTAATTCTAAAGCACGCTGCTTGTCATTTCTTTCTGCGGCAAACATCAGTGCATTGGATTCGTATAGAGGAACAAGCTGTTCTAGCGAGTCCAAGCGATTTGCTTTAGCATGAATCCTTTCTTGAATATGCTTAGGAAGCATAGCACCTTCGCTACTCAGGGCATCCATCACAGACTTTTGACTCCAATCTTGGATGCGTGGATCCGCACCTGCTGCAAGCAAACTTAGAATTGCCTCATTAAAGTCTTGAGCTCGTGAACGATCGTAACGTTCTATGCATAATGCTAGAGCCGTTTTTTTAGTATAGGGATTCTGAAAATTGACAAAATTTGTAGAAATGAGTGCATCGTTGAGAGTCTCAAGGTCTGCTACGCTTGCGGCGCGCATCAATGCTGTAGAACCATTGGGGTCGAGATCGGTCGGTCGTAGTAAATGAAGCTTTGCAGGCTCTGCAGATGCCTTGATGTCCATAGGCAAGGCTACAAAGTCTAGAAGAAACAGAAACGCTAAGAAAATGATAAGTATCCGCATGAATGCCTCATGAGAAAGTGTTAGCATCGATTGGTCGCGAATCTTAGCATGATGAAAAAACAAAGCGAGGAGAAATCACTCGCTATTATTGTCTCGTCAATATTGCCGTTTGTCATCCATAATTAAACTCAAACCAGCATCGTATTGAAAAGCAGGTAGCGTACTGATGAAATACGAATTTTTATAATCATTCTGAATTTCAGCAAGAATAACATCGATAGCAGGAATCTTGCGCTTGTCTTTGTCAAAAATTTCTTCGATGCGACGTAAGATCTCTTCAAAAATGGTATGACGTACTACGTATGCAGAAGCGGACATCATCATTGTATCAATGCGAACCAGAAAGTCAGAAGCATCATGCTGTTGTTCCGCTATTTGCAACCATTCAAACTGTAGGTTCCCATCCAAGTAAAGTAGGTGCCAATCTTTGTAAGCAGGCTGACTGCTCAGTATTTCAAAAGCTTTGATAACATCGTCTATTAGAGTGGGTTTGAAGTGTATGTCGTCCTCGAAAATAAGAACCTGCTGCTTTCCTTCACGATGGGCTTTCTTAATGATTTCATAATGTCCAAGCAGAACCGCTGCCTGACCTTGGCGAATGTTATCAGAGAGTCTCTCTCCATAGGCCATTCGTGTTTTAAAGAAATTCCAATCTAAGAAGCCGAGATCTTTGTGATGATAGCCCGGATTTTTGCCATACTTTTCGTTGAAGTAAATACCAGCTACACGCTCAACCGAAGGTGATCCTATCTGTCGCAATTGTTTGGAGAAACGTTGGTAGCGATCTTGGGCATGGTCTAGATTCAAAACATAGATCCCATCAAAGAGCGTATTGAGTACAGGAACGTCCTCTAAAGTACGCGTGGGTACGCTTTGCACCGCAAGGTGTGCAAGATTGTAGTCCACTGGGAGTCTGTTGGTTTTCTGTAGCAACTCATTTGGAGTGAAGGCCTTTTTATTACAAAAGGCTTTTTTTTGTACGTCTGGCCTCTCCCGGATGTAGGGATCCGCACCAAAATTCAAGAGCGTCTGTATAAGATTCGCATTGTTCATTCGGATCGCAAAAAAGAGAGCCGTCTGCCCGTTGATAGGATTGACAACATTTGGATTCACCCCGCTGCCTAGGAGTTTGAGAACAGTTTCCGTCTCACTCGCTGCAGTCGCATACATGAGTGCGTTGGAACCATACTTTGGATCATGGATTAAGGCTTCCAGTCGATCAAGTTCCTTAGCTTTTGCTTGGATCTTGTTGTGAATGCGTTGTGGAATGCTCTCTTTTAAAGACTCTAAAATATCGAGTACAGATTTTTGTTGTCGATCCTGACGACGAGGGTCTGCACCTGCCTCTAGTAAAAGTCCAATACTCCGCTTATAAGAAGCAGCACGCTCTGAGGTGTAGTGTTCGACGCATTCTGCAAGAGCTGTCTTAGCGGTATAAGGATTTTGGATATTGATGACCGCTTTCCATGGTAGGTATTGCTTTAGTGCAGCAACGTCTGCATGTCGAGCTGCTCGCATCAGCGCAGTTGAGCCTCGTAGATCGAGATCACTCAGACGCACAGGTTTTGAACTTAGGTCGTCTGCATAAAGCAATGTCGATGAACCAATCAAAAGGCTAAGAATTGTAGATTTTAAAATGGAAATCATAGGAGTGCATCCTTGATGTAGGGGGGCGAAAAAAAACCTCGAATGGCCTCTTTTTTCACTGAGGGCGAATGCACCCCACCCCTCTGTTCTCAACTCAAGCGAACGTGTGTCGAGACGTATCAATATTCCACATGTGAAATATTCTCAATCCAAAAACGAATGGTCTCCTCTCCACGAATGGGAGCCTCACAGTGTTGGTCGTGGCAAATGTAGAGAGTGGCTTCTGGACTATTGAGTTTGTCTCTAACAAGAGCAAGGGTTGCGTCTTTCTCTGTCAGCAAAATATCCTCAGGTAGCATAAGTTGCAGAAGCTTGCGTCGTGTACATTCTGATGCTCCGACCAACACGTAATCTTTCGCTGAACGCAAGTTGCGATGGTAGATCTTAATCAACGAGGAGACTGCGTGTGGTGTCTTTACGATGAAGCCTGTCAGATTGGAAAGCATGCGGCCTAGCTGTGAATGATAGGTGACATCATCAAAAATACGACCGAGGTAGAAGATGTTGCTTGCCATGACAGAGTGTGCACTCGGCAGTGCTTGGTCAAAGAGATTTTTCGCACGAACGATCAAATCCGCTTGAGGGACCGTGTAGTAGAAAAATCCTTCTTCTTCGTCCCAAAACAATTTTACAGCTTTCTCACAAAGCCACTGCGCTCTCTCCAAGTAAGTGAACGAACCACCGATGCGGTGGTAGGCAAGCAGTGCTGCAATCATGTTGGCATAATCTTCGAGCGTACCCTGATGCTGAGCTTTGCCATCCTTCCATGTTGTGTTGAGTCTTTGCTCGGAGTCGATCAAATGTACCCAAAGGCTGTCGAGTGCGTTTTTTGCAGCTTCAAAATAGCGCATATTGCCACTCACCTCGTAGGCCATCGTCAGCGCTTGTACCATGAGTCCATTCCAGGAACTTAGAATTTTCTCATCCCTAAATGGAGCTGTACGTGTCGCCTTGCGGTGCTCCCAAAGTTTTGCACGCAAGACCTGGAGCTGATCTTCAGTGTATTGGTGTTGGTGCAATATGCTTTCTAAGGATGCTTGCAAGTGCAACACATGTCCTTCAAACCATTCGTGCGGTGGTGTACCCCGTGATGGGTCAAATGGTGCATAGGCATCTTGGGTGATGTTGTAAATAGCACAGAAAGTCTCTCCATCCTTTTCGCCCAAAACTTGCAAGATCTCAGGTTTGGTCCACACAAAAAATTTACCCTCAACACCGTCAGTATCCGCATCGGTTGAGGAGTAGAACATTCCTTCAGGATGGGTCATTTCACTTAGAACATAATCACAAATAGCAAGTCCGATGGATTTGTTGAAGTGAGTGTCGACTATCTTGCTAGCTTGCAGATAGGTTTGCGCAAGAATTGCATTATCGTAGAGCATTTTCTCAAAGTGTGGAACCAACCACTCACTGTCTGTGCTGTAACGATGAAAACCTCCAGCAAGGTGATCGTAAATTCCACCTTGCGCCATCTTGCGTAAAGAAAAGCACAGACTCTGAGCAAGCACATTGGGATCATCCACAGCCTGAGCACGTAGAGCTTCGGTGTAAAGATCCAAATAAAATGCGTGGGGAAATTTTGGAGCACTGAAGAAACCACCATTCTCTCGATCGGCATGGCTTTCCAGTTGAGCAATACTGCTCTGTAAGAGTGTATCGGGTACCTCTTGTGTAGGGAGTATGCGGTTGAGTTCACCACGCACATGTTGGGTTAGATGCTTACTCTGGTTGACGATCTCTGTCGCATCTTGCTCCCAAGTATGTGCGATAGTCTTAAGTACCTTTTGAAAGCTTGGAATCTGCTTGCTGTCTTCTTTGGGAAAGAAGGTTCCCCCATAGAAGGGTTCTGCATTTGGTGTCAGAAACATATTGAGTGGCCACCCGCCTTGCTCCGTCATGGATTGTAGGGCAGTCATGTAGATGTGATCCACATCTGGACGTTCTTCACGGTCGACTTTTATGGGAACAAAAAATTCATTCAGCAGTTCTGCAGTGGCTTCGTCCATGAAACTTTCTTTTTCCATGACGTGACACCAATGGCAGGAACTGTAACCGATCGACAAAAATATGGGTTTGTTCTCGCTCTGTGCACGGTCGAGGGCCTTTTGTCCCCACGGTAGCCATTGCACTGGATTGTTGGCATGTTGTTGAAGATAGGGGGAACTTTCGTGGACGAGTTCGTTTGTGAATTTTGCGTGCATGATATTCGCCTCTCTTTCCGTCGGGTACTTTAGGCCCGGATCTTCGATGAGGGAAGTCTAAACGCACACGCGATATTCAATCTTTGGATAGCTCCCCGAGGCAAGTGTCGGCTAGAGTTAGCCAGACGGATTCCATCCGCTATTTGTTTGTTCTCACAATGCAGATGCTGTACAGATCTGGCTATTATGTACAACATCTAGGGGCTGCTGTGTTCTATAAGATCATATTTGTATTTAATTTGTTCCTCTCCTTCCTCCCGCTGGAGGCCTCGGCAAACGAAGATTCCGATCCCGCAATGACCTTGCACGTTTCTGTCCAGAACCTAGGATACCGAGAGGGTCGTCGGTTTGTAATGTTTGTTGGTACCAACCAGAACCATTGTATGCAGGAGATTGACCAAATGGCCCTGCACATGCGGAGGCTAGGTTTCGAAGTCGATCTATATGTGCTCTCGGGACTGTCCGAAGTTCGTAAAATTCTTGCTAGGATGCCGATGGGGAGTGTGAGTAGTCTTTACTTCGCAGGTCATGGGAACTCTCTCCTAGTTGATTTTGGAAATTCTGATGCACGAATTTCACAGAATTCGGAGATTCCTGAGCTAGCTCGGGTGCTCGATGAGAGTGGCTTGCTAATACTCAATTCCTGCAGTGCCACTGAAGGTGAAAATAATATTGCTCGTGCACTTGCCCGGCAACTGTTGCAGACGCAGCGCATTATAGGTGCAATCGGGCCTATTCGCCCGATCATTCCAGATGCTGAGGGTCGCCTCCATTACCTTGATGCTGGTTTGCAAGAAGTTCCATTTCGGATCTACCGTGGGGATGGACCCAATCGGAGTCCTGGCAACCTACCTCTGCTCGCCTACAATCCTCCTCCTTTAATCATGGGTAACGAGCCGGGTGACATCATTACGCTGATGCCTGCTGACTGGACCACGGTCAGACCTGGAGGGCCGTTCTTGCATCGCCTTATGTACTATCATGGGAGCTTTAATTTCTTTGCGCTCGAAGGAGAGCTTGAGCGTTTCAGGTACTTTTTGGAATTTGCAGGGCATCGACCGGGGGAGATTATTTCGGATTTGCATGAAGCCTACCCAGACTTGCGGTATCGGCTTTTGGCCATGGTTGCTGCATGGGATGGTGACCGTAATGTCCCAGAGCAGAATCGCCTGGAGTTTGCCCGCTTTCTTATCTTACACACAGCGCCGGAACAGCGAGAGAGTGCAATTGCCCATATAGGTGCTAACTTTCTGGACGACGATACACCGCTTGCCTATGCCATCCGTTACCAACGTGAAGCGATGGTGCGCTTCTTCTTAAGTCAAGTGTCTATAGTCCCCATTCGCTATCTTCAGCAGGTGGACGATCGGCTTGATTCGCTGATTCTCACCATCCGCTGCTGGCAAGAGAAGAATGACTATATGCTGCCCCTAGTTTTCCAGAGAATGGCGCGTTTGCAGAGAATAGCGCAAATGATTGTCGATCGTGTTCAGGTTGCCCACGTTCCAAACGAATTTCGGAGTTCACCTCCAGTTCCAGAATTGATCGAACGAGTCCGTCGCCATATTGCTGAGGACCTATCTCATCCACAAGCTCCAGTAGAGGTTCCAGAAGTCCAAGCAGCTCCAGTAGAGGTTCCAGAAGTCCAAGCAGCTCCAGTAGAGGTTCCAGAGAGTTCTTTCGTCTCAACCCCATCTGTGGTTCCAGAGGTCCAAGGTGTTGTTCTACAAGGTGACTCATTGACTCAGTCGCTCCGTCTTGTGCTTTCTTCTTGCTTGATTTATGCAACGCACGCGATTGGCTCGCCTTGGTTCGGTATTTTCGGTCATGGAAAACACCACAGGAATTAGGCCGTAACGACAAGCCATTGACGGCGGAGCCAAATTCTGGCACAACTCCCGAAAGTTTAAGGATTTACACACTATGTTTCCTGTCATCATTCTTTATGCGTTGTTCGCCAGTATCTTTGGTTTTTCTAAGGCAAGCTTAGAGCACAGTGAGCCCATCTTTCTTATCGGCTCTCGTATGGCTTTTGCTGGTCTGCTTCTTCTGGGGCATCAGTGGTTCTTCAACCGCTCTGCATTCAAAACCCTCAATCTTCGCGCCTGGATCGATTTTACCTTGCTCGGTCTCACGGGTATCTACCTCTCCAATGTTTTTGAAATCTGGGGCCTCATGCACATGTCTTCTGCAAAGGCCTGTTTTATTTTTAGCGTCTCTCCATTCTTGTCCGGGCTCTTTTCATACGTGATGTTCAAAGAGATCCTATCCAAGAAAAAATGGTTGGGTATGTTGGTTGGCTTTCTTGGCCTCATCCCTCTACAAATTCATAGTTTTGCAGAAAGTTCAGAGCATACAGCAGGAATGCGCCTAGGGGAGCTTGCCCTTTTGTTTGGTGTTGTGATGGCTGTCTATGGATGGATCTTGCTAAAACAAATCATTACTCGTCATGGGCAAAGCCTACTTCTCGCTAACGGTGCAGCGATGCTGATCGGGGGCACTATGGCTTTGGTTCACTCGTATTTTGCCGGAGAAAAATGGGCTCCTGTTCCGGTTCACAATATGGACTACTTTCTGATCAATGTCCTTGCGATGTGTTTGATCTCCAACATTATCTGTTACAACCTCTACGGTTATTTGTTGAAACGTTATAGTGCAACATTCATGTCATTTGCTGGACTCATAACCCCTCTCTTTGCATCGCTCTTCGGATGGTTGTTCCTCGATGAGACGATGAGCTGGCACTTCCTTGTTTCTTTTGCTCTCTTTGTTATCGGGCTTAGCATTTTCCACCGGGACGAAGTCAAAAACCTTGCTCCCGAAACTGTTGCTGCTTAGAGTGGATTTGTCACCCCGAGTTGCTGATAGAGCATAAGTTTCGGAGTGGTCACCCCGAGTTGCTGATAGAGCATAAGTTTCGGAGTGGTCACCCCGAGCGTAGCCGAGGGGTCGCCTGCTTAGTCATTGTGTAGAATCAACATGGGAAAGATCCGATGATCCAGTCGTGCACAGCTCGCTGTTTGGTTCTCCTCCTCTCCTTAGCCCTCTCTGCATGTTTCGAACTGCGTGGTCAAAAAAGTCACTACCCTTTGCGAAATGTGGGTGAAGCCACGGACTTCAAAGTCCTCACCTTCAATATCTTGTGCACCTCAGACCTGCATTCTCTGACGGAGGGCTATCCAACATGGTGGCATCGACGTAGTGCTGTGTTTAGACTCATAGACTCGCAAGACCCGGACCTTGCTGCCATTCAAGAAGCTTCTCCGACACAATTTGAAGAATTTCGTGATCGTATGAGTGATCACTACACCTTCGTACACAAAGCTGCACTGACGACGGATGCCTTTGTGATGTTCAAGAAAGATCGTTTTGATCTCCTTGAAAAGGGTTTTTGGGGGCTCGAAAGTCCTCTGGATTTAAAAATACGTCGTATCGCAGTTTGGGTGAAGCTGCGTGACAAAGTTTCTGGACGTGAATTGATGTTTGTGAGTACGCATGTGGATGCAAAAAAAATCAAGCGTCGTGAAATACTACACATCAAAAATGAATTGCGCAAAGAGGAGTCAAGTGGTGCGCCACTTATCCTTGCGGGTGATTTTAATGCAACGTCTGAGACGGAGTACTACCCGCTCCTTGTCGAACGTGAGTGGAAAGACTCTTACATTGGCGATTTGGCAACGGAGACCAAGACATTCCCACTCAAGAATCCAACGCGCCGCATAGACCACGTGTTCTTCTTCGGTAAAGATGTGCAGTCGACCTCCTGGCAAGCCTTAGAGGATCCTCACGTGCTTATTTCGGATCATCGTGCGGTGGTGGTCAACCTGCATGTTGCAAAGGCAGGTGGGATCTAATGCGACTAGTTCCTCTACTTTTGCTCCTTTGTTTTCTTCTTTGTTCTTGTGTTACCTCGGATAGCACTATGCATACGGCTCGTATGCTAAAACCGGGAACATCGACTTACGCAGTGGGTTATCACTATCTCACGGAGCATGATGATGATCCGTGGCCCAAGCGTCGCGTGAATGACTTTAGTGATAACTTCAATGCATCCTCAGTGGCAACGGGTGCTAATTTTTTGTGGCGTCGAGGACTAGTGCAAGGTGTTGATCTCGGACTCAATACGTCTTTCGGTACAACCTCAGTCGAACCACGTCTGGCATTATGGAATGGTGAACGTTTTGCCTCTGCTATAGGTACCAAACTCGTCTTTCCAACCTTCTCTCTCGATGTGCCTACCCTCTATCGCTACAAAATTGCGTGGTATCACTCCGTGGAATTGCTCCCGAGCTTTGCTGTCTATGCTGTCCCTCATTTTGAGTGGAAACCTTTAGGTCGTGAAAAGCAGATCGTTGGCTTCACAGCAGGTTTACTTGTTGGCAAAGATAGTGGTGTGATCGCAGAAGCAACCTATGCACATGATCTCAGAGGTGAGGATCCAAAGACTTACGAGCAATTCATTATCGGTTATGCGACCGGCCTCGAAAATCTTGAGGGACGTTTGCGAAGTGATACTTGGAGTCGTTTCATCAAAGTGCTGCCTAGCATTGGGTCGAGTGTATTCCCTGTTCCATCGGTCGGTCTTAGTGGACGCTATCTCACAGGCGGAAGTCTAGACTATGAGTTGGGCATAGATCTCGGGGTAGGACCCATACCAGAGCAGAATGAGACCAAGGTAGGTTTTGTGAGCTCACGGGTCTACTCCTTAAGAGCACGTACCTCGTTGGATGAGCGAAACTTCTTCCTTTTCGGATTGGCTCGCAAAGAGATGCGGGCCAATTTGGAGCTAGCGGAAGGTTGGTGGCATCTAAAAGCGGTGAACCACGGCATCGATCTTGGATGGGAGCAAGTTTACGATGACTGGCAAATCACCTGGTTAGGGGTCTATATACCGCTCTTGTTTTTGCCACATAACCAGGTGCTGAAGGCCCCTGAGATAGGCTTTGGGGTGGCAAGTGAGGCCGTACAGGCTATTGCGGATCGCTATGAGCAGCGGATCAGTTTCTCTCTTCTAAAAGTCCGCAAAGAGTTTTAGCTCGTTCTTTAGTTGAAAATTGTTATATTCCGCCCATGGGTAGAGTGAAAAGTTGCTTTCCACCTGCCCTTAGGTCTGCTAAACATTGGCGAAGAACATTCTTAAATCAATTTTTCGGAGTCTGGTCCATTGAAACGGATACTTAGTATTTTAACGTGCTTATTTTTTGTATTTAGCCAAGCAAATTCAGCTATGGCACATTTTGGTCATCACGATGAAGAAAGCGAAGAGCATGAACATGCGGACGATGACTCTTACTTCACAGCTGTGCGAAGCACCTTGGGGATTCTGTTCAACTCAGTAGGATTCGTCAGTGCTGTCGATACAATCCATACGTTTGCAACAGCTCCAAATCCTACAGGCCGGCAGATGTTTGCTGCTGGATGGGATACCCTCGAGCTTATAGCTCACTCCATCAATGCAGCTGGTCATGGCACCACACTTTATGAATACATTACACAAATCAAAGAAGCCCTTCCTAACACGGGATACTTGAACAAATACATGGGCTACCTAATGCTCAATATCTTAGCGATCTCGAGCCATTGCGTTAAGCATGGGGGAGCTGGTCACGGTCATGCACATG
>CAZWOL010000003.1:0-24746 GCA_964635325.1 uncultured Pseudobdellovibrionaceae bacterium | reverse complement strand
GCGATCTCGAGCCATTGCGTTAAGCATGGGGGAGCTGGTCACGGTCATGCACATGGTCACGGTCATGCACATGGTCACGGTCATGGTGCTGCTGGATTCGCAAATTGGCTCACATGGAAAGGTGCACACTCAATTATCGATATGATTGGACACGGTATTGATATTTACGCGTTGCTTCCCAAAGCTTTTGCTCCGTTTTTCCAGGATGCTGCATCGACAAAAACAGATGCATCAAACGATGATCAGGAATCCATGGAATCTGACGAATAGATCCCATCCTTCCCACACAGTTTGACACCTTTCTCCCAAGCGCGGATAATAATTCTGTGCACTTCTCGTTCCAATTCTATGGGACCTTCGAGTTGTTGGGAGACTCTGATGAACAGACGACCGCAGATCGCTTTGGTAATTTGTCTACTTTCTGGTTTATTTTCCTGCAAATCCAATAGATCAACGAAGAGTCCCAGTACTCCGTTAGATACAACCACCTCACAGGCCGAAACCCTGTCCCTCGTCGGTGACGTTATGCCGGCTCCCTTCGTAGACCCCACAAGTTTCGAAGCCGTGAGCTTTGAGGTGCGTTCGGTTCCTTTCGCTCAAATCGACCTTGCTCGTATCGAAGTTTCGACACGTCCTGAGGGTGCCGACTATTTTGAATATACGATCTGCGATTTCGATGTCCTGAGTAAATGCAACCCTGGACTGGATAAGCCCGGAGCTTTCGCTCTTGGTTTCGAAGATCTCCCACAACTCCAACCAGGCAAGTGGATGATCACACTACGTGCATGCACACGCAAGTCGACCAATGCGGTCGAAAACTGTGGAGCATTTAGTGCACAAGCCTTCGACAACTCCCAAGCACGTACCGATGCCAAACTCGCAAAACTTCTTATACAGCAGCACGAAGCTGAGCAGAAAGTTCTCAAAGCCTGTCATTCCGCATACGTCGCAGTCAGCATCTACAACCATAAAAATCCGACGGACAACCCTACACCCAGACAGAAGGCCTTACAAAATCTGCAAGCGATCGGTGAAGATCCCCTCTGTCAGACCGTCCTAAACGGAGGACTCGAAGCAGTCGATGCGCAAGCAGCGCAAGCAGGAAAAGTCAAAGGACTTGGCCTTGCAGACTCTCAGAAGCAGCAGAAGACCATTGTGAACGACCCATTGCGAGGCGCCCTCTTCGCTCTCGGTATGGTAGGTATGTTCTCTGCAGTAACGATGGGTGCCGTGTTGGAGTCTAAGCTCTCTAGGGCACAGAAGCTTTATATAAGCTTGCAACAAGAAATTCGTGTCAAACAAGAATTAAATGCTACCTTGGGCAGAACAAAACAACAGGAAAACTGGTTGACTGAACATAGGGCGCAACTTGAGAAGGAAATTGCAACCAACTCCAAACAACTAGCGGAGGCAGAGGAGAGCCTTTTAGAAGTAGAAACACAAATTGAATCGAAAAAAACATTCGATAGTACTAAAACGGTATCTATCTCTGAGTTATTAGCATCAATCGAACAAGCTAAAGCTAGGCAAAAAGATATATTAGTTAAGCTGGCTTCAAATCGTTCTACTAATAGAGAAAGTATTGACACACATATACAAAATGTCGGAGAGCAAAAGCTTCTGAAAGATTTGCTTTCCAAAAAACAAGCTGAAATTACACGTCAGTCTCAATTAAAAGATCGTCTCCAAAGTCAGTTGAATGAACTCAGACAAACTCTAAAAGATGCTGAGTCAAGAGAGGCTTCCTTAAAAGAACAACAAGAGAGAGCGCGGCGTGAACAAGTGGAAAGATTAACAGAGGCACAACTTCTTAAAGTGGAACAAGATAAATTTTTAATAGAAACTAAGAAGAAACATAAGCTTCCTTTTGAGACTCATTTGACCATGCAAAGTGGGAAAGTTTTTTCTGGGAGTGAAGAGATTGGAACATATGCTGAAAACGATAACTATACAAGAGGAACGAAGCTGCCTAATGAGCTTCGTTATGTTTTTACCCCTAGTACTCAACCCGGTATATTGGAGACCATAGTTAACTATGGTCAAAAAGTAGCAGGGCAAGTCGCTTCGCGTTTGCCTATATCAACCCCATCTCGCCCAGCTAATAATACAGTTCCACTTTTCCCACCTGTCGAAGCAGGTACATCTCAAGAAACAATGATGGAAATGGTGAACAAAGCACAAGAAGAAATACAAAATTTCGACACATATAATAAAAGAAATAACATACCAATTTTAGAAGCTAACATCTCAAGACTAGAAAAAGATATTGCTTCAAATAAAGAAGCGCTAGTTCGGGCAGAATTAGCTTACAATAACGAAATCAAGAATATTGAATATTTCCAAAAACGCATAACTAGACTTGAATCTGAGAGAGCTGCGCTGACCAAAGAATTGAACAAACTTGCAAAAACATCAACATCACTTTCCAAAAAACAAGGTAGTCTCAATTCAATTATTGAAAAACAGATCGGATCTTTAGGAAAAATAGACACGGCTTTGGAAAAAATAAAATTGGACCCAACACCGACTCCTGAGTTGGAGGGACTTGCTAGTAAGCGTGCCGAAAGTGTCAGAAAAATCCAATCCCTACAAGCAAAGACTCCCCACCAAATCGGTGGTTTAGTGACGCTCTTCGCTGTTTCTGCCGCATCTGCTATCGTTGGTTCGACGCTGCAACTTGCGGATACAGCATCTGACAATCCTGATAACGATCTCTTTCTTTCCTTTGCGCTCAGTTCCGAAGTTAAAATGCGTGAAGGCATTGCTGACAAGGCCGCTGCAGATCGGGATATCTTCAAATATCTTGCCTCAAAACCTTAAGTTCTCTAAAGAACCATTGCGCTTCTGCCGAAATATGCATAGTATATATGCATATGTAGGAGGGTTTCATATGCGGACAACTTTAATTCTTAAAGATGAAATCGTTAACAAAGCGATGGATCTAACTAAAATCACTGAAAAAACAGCTTTGGTTCATGCGGGCTTGCAAGCTCTTATTGCAAAATACACGAGGGAGCGTCTCATTGCTTTAGGTGGGTCCGAAAAAAAAGCAAAAGCTCCTGCTCGTCGTAGATCATAGTATGCGAGTGTTGGTAGATACTTCAATTTGGGTGGATCATTTCAGGAAATCCAATACTCAGCTTGCTGATTTGTTGGAAGATGATCGAGTGCTTATGCATCCTTACATAGTTGGGGAACTAGCATGTGGATCTCTATCAAACAGGAATGAGATCCTCAGCTTGCTACAACTCTTACCTGCATGCGTAGAAGCTGAATTTAACGAAGTCTTATCGTTAATCAATACTAAGAAGATCTATGGAAAAGGTGTTGGTTTTGTCGATGTAAGCTTAGTAGCATCTGCGCTGCTGACTGGTTGTCTACTTTGGACGGCAGACAAACGTTTGCAGGCAATTTCTGACTTGCTCAAAGTCAAGTTCTAAAAACGCGAGGCTAGGTAGTCTGCACTCATCTGTGCGACTGCCTTAAAATGTGTGGCCCACTGTGAGCGTCCTTGTGGACCGACCTCATTCGTAACTCCCAAAATTATGGACAGAGACTGGCTCTCACGTAGTGCATCAGCGCAGGCGTAAAGTTCCATGTTTTCCACCAAATTTTCTGCGGATCCGAGCTTTGCACGTACATCATCTGCAAAATCACTGGTGAGTGAGACCGATGCTGATGTGAGTACGTCTTTTTGTGGCAAGGGAAGTTTTGTGGGTGGGAGCACAATCTTGGGATATATATGTTCAGGAAAACCTGCAATCCCAGTACGTAGACATGCGGGCATCCAGTATACGTTTTGTGTGGTCACAAGATGTGGTTCTGCAAAGGTATAAAAACTTCCACATGATCCTAAATACAATACGTCCCTTCCACGACAGCGCTCGCGCAGCTCTACGGACGAACGTGCGGTATGCAGTGGGCCGATACCGACAGAAAAATATTCGTGGGGAATGCCTAAACGAACAAATAGCTCCAAAGTTGCTTCTGCTTCGAAACGTACTGCAGATACGACAACTAAGCTCATGCTATTCCCTAAAATTCGTAAGGTTCGATGCTCACATCTTCTAGCTGGTATGACGATGCACCATACACACTCTGCAAAGTCTTCAAACGCAGTACACCACGTGCCCAGAGTGGGCCCATCAGCTCGTCTATAGGAAGAGGTTTGTCCAAGCGTACAAAGACAATCAAATTGGGAGGTGGTGGTGGGACATGTATGCAGGCCATCTGGTTGGGTACAAGCAGAAATTCATGCACCTCACGGAGATTGTCCGTCAGTGGGACTGCAAATCCTGGAACTTTGACGTAGTGGTCGATCGCTGCTTTGAGCTCGACATCATCGATACGATTGTTCTTGTAGTCGAGCTTTTGTAGAAGCTGCCATGGAATTGCTGGTGCCTTGTCCTTGGTACTTCCTTCAGCAGATTTTCCTGGATCTAAGCTTATAGTCTCCGACTGCATCATGTTCCCTTGTGGGTAGTAAAACCATGACACCAAAACGGAAATCAAAATAAGAATGGTAGCTCCCAAATAGCGTTGCATCGTAGTGATTCCTTAGATCCGTACACTCAATCCATCAGCCAATGAACGTCTATAGGCTCGCAATGCCGGTATGACACCTGCAAGCACTGCAAAGACGAGCACAGCCCCCAGTAGCGGAAGATCATAGGCCAAATGCGGAGACATGGACATCCTAAATCCGTAGCGTTGTTCAAACCATGGGCCAATGCTTGCGACAAGGGGGAACATCGATGCAAATCCCAAGATGTAGGCTCCAAGACCCAAGAAGATAGCCTCACTGAGCACCAGAGCAAATATACTCGACGGGCGCGCTCCGACTGCGCGAAGTATTGCGATCTCTCGACGACGATTTTCCAGTGTGGTTAACAGCGATGCAAGCATTCCGAGCATAGCAACGATCATCACGAATACTGAAATGACCAGCAAGGCCGCTTCAGCACTCGACACCAGTGTCCATAGCTCTTTAAACGCAAGCCCTGGAATCACTGCCATCACAGGTTCGTGAGCATACTCGTTAACCATGCGTTGGAACGACAAGATGCCCATTCTCGACTTAAGTCCTACCATAAAAGCACTGATGCTACGTGGTGTGCCGCTAGCTTCATCATGTTCGTGTTCGTCATGCTCATGTTCATGCTCATGCTCATGTTCGTCTTCTACCCACTCGTGATGCAATGCGTCTAGGCTGTCTAAGCGAATGTGTACAGTACGATCTGCAGGAGTGCCTGTTTTTTTCAAAATACCAACAACGGCAAATGGATTTTCATCATGACTGTGAAAGGATGCCTCACCCATTCCGTGAGAGAGAACGATCTTGTGTCCAACCTTGTAGCCGAGTTTTTTTGCAACATCAGCGCCAAGAACAGCTTCAAAGCCATCGTGAAAGGCGCGCCCATCCTGAAAAGAAAGACTCTGACCAGCAACTTTAAAGTGCTGAAAGAAATTGTCATCCGTACCAATTACGGGATACGAACGATGCGAGTCTCCCATCGAAATCGGGATAGTCCATGCAACCTCGGGGTGTGCACGCAAACTTTCGTAGCTTTTCCACGACACGTTGTTATTCGGGCTGCCAATATGAAAGACTGAGTATAGGAGCACGTTGAGTGAGCCCCCACGCGGACCAACGACAAGGTCCATACCAGAGAGCGTCTGCTCAAACTGATGACGCACACCTTCGCGAATGCGATCTATACTCAGTAGCAACGCAACGGTCATTGCAATAGAGAGCATGGTGAGTGTGGTCGAAAAAAAACGATTACACATACTGCTGATAGATAGACGTAGTGACGAAATCATAATGCTAAAACTCCCTCGCTCGTCGCATTAAAATGGCTGATGGGTACGCAGCGATCGAAGTAGTTTTCTAGACCCTGATCATGGCTGACGTAGAGTAAAGTCGTCTGCGAGCGCTCACACTCGCGAAAGAGCAATTCAAGAAAAGCAGCTCGTGTGTCACTGTCGAGCGCAGAACTGGGTTCGTCTGCCATAATGAGCTCAGGAGATCCCATCAGTGCACGCGCAACAGCAACCCGCTGCTGCTGACCAACACTGAGCGTACTCACGCGTTGGTTGAGTTTTGCATCCAAACCTAGAGCTGTGAGTAGACGTTCGGCTTCTTGCTTGGGATCGACTTTGTTTTTTCTTAGTTTTTGCAATTTATGTTCAGAAAAACGCAGAGGCAGAAGAACGTTTTCGAGCACATTTAGGTAGGGAAGAAGGTTGAACATCTGAAAAATAAAACCCATATGATCCGCACGAAAGCGATCACGTTCTGAATTGGAAAGACGTTGTATTTCTGTACCAAGTATGGAGATACTTCCTTTTTGTGGGACAAGAACACCACCGATGAGATTGAGTAGTGTCGACTTGCCGCTACCACTCGGCCCCCTAATCAGAATCTTGGAGCCGGCATCCGCATGAAATTCCTCGCAATCAAGGAGCGGAGAATTTGAATCATCCCACGTATAAAGCACATTATGCATGGCTAGTAGGGTCATGGTTTATAATCCTGAATAAAATCGAGCTGTTGATCTAGGTTGTCGTCTGTTTTTTATATTCAAAGCTGGCTATCGCTCAGCATGCGAGCGAATTGGCTACACACTTCAAAACGTCTACGTGAATTCGGCTAAGCTCGCAAGAACAAAGGCCGTAACAAACGTAAGACCTCATAGCTAAGAATGGACGCCGATAGAAAGAAAATAACCATTAAGACCAGTTTGTTGCCATAAAAGCGGTACTTACTCGGTAAATTTTCTATGTAACGGCCTCTCCACAGCATAAGGGCAGGTAAAAAACCACTTAGGATTGCATCCCCAACCCCTCCCGAAATATTGAGAGCGTTGAAAAAAACCTTTTCGAACTGAAACTTAATAGCCAGGGTAGGGATAATGATCATAAGAAAGAGCGCAAGGCACCCTCCCCAAGTTTTTTGTGAAATGTTGAAGGCATCCCCCAAAAAGTGGCTTAGCCCCACAGACAGACCAATAAATGACGTCGAAAGGGCCAAGAAAGCAAAGCCTTGGGCCAGCATGTCGATCCACGGATTGTCGAGAAAATGCACCAAACTATCACAGGCATGCTTGTCACTGAGGAGGGCCCAGTGAAGACCATGGGCACCTTCCCAGGGTACATTACCGAGTATGGTCATCAACCAGATCGTGTAGGTCAAAACCGTAATTCCAGTACCGCAGAGTATGGATAGACGAATGCGTTGCACCTCACCTTTGTGGTAACTCGCTAGCACTGGCACTATGCCTGGAAAACTAAAAGTACAGAGCATCATAGGGACCAACGATACAATCTCATGTAGATCCCAATCCTGACGAATGAGCAGATTCGAATCGACACTCCAGGCCCCCTGCAGCATCAAGAGAAAGAGACTTACCATCGTAATAAAAAGTATGGAATTGATCGTACTCACAAGGTGTGTGCTGAGAAAGATCAGTCCCCCAAAGATCATCGTATAAAGAAGGTAGGGGAAAATCTCTGGCATATGCAGAGCAAAACGTGCTTCCAAGAATTCTTGGATCATCCGTCCCCCACTCGAGACATACGCAACAAGAGAGGCATAGCAGATGAAGATGAAGACACTCCAACATACTTTTTTGCCCCAGCTACCTAAGAGTCGAGAGGCCATCGTGACGAGATGCGTATCGCGTTCCATCCAGGTCGAACACTCAAGATAGATCAGTGCCGTGCTGGTCATGAAGATCCAAATACCCAACATAACAAGCAGTGATGGTAGAAGACCAACGCGTGCGCAGAGCACGGGAAGAGCAAGCATGCCCCCACCAATGCTAGTGCCTGCGACAAGAAACGAACCATTGAGTATTTTCAAGACCTTCGTCATCGATGAAAGCTCCTGCGGCACAATAAAAGATGCTGGAAAACAAGAATGGCTATAGGGGAAAGTCAGTAATTATGCAAATGCTATTCGACAAGGTCGGCATTGCTTGGAGAATTCTGGAGGAGTTTGGAGACCGATCCAACGCTAATTTTAAGCTCGTGAGCAATCTGACGAACGGTTTTTCCGCTGGCACGGAGAGTGTACGCCTCCGTACGCATATCCTCGTTGATCTTACGTGGGGGACCGAGAACCACTCCACGCTTGCGTGCTGCCTTGAGGCCTGCATGCACACGAGCGACGATAGTATCTCGTTCCAACTCTGCAATTTCAGCAAATGCAGCAAGCATCGTGCGTCGAAAGGGGTTTTCGTGACTGAGATTCAAAACAGGTTGGGTAACCGATATGAACGCAACTCCAACTTCATCTAAATTAAGAAGCATACGTATTGCAGATGTTGCATTACGACTAAAACGATCCAAGCGGTAGACGATGATCGTATCGATTTTTCCTGCATAAGCTTGGTCCAGCATTTGCTTAAACGCAGGTCTGTTATCGGTCTTCCCCGAAATACCCTCGTCCCTAAAATAGGTCACACTCTTAGGCTGCTTGTCGGGATGCACATGGCTTAGCCAAGTCTCGATCGCAGTTTGTTGACTTGCGATATCCTGCTTGTCGGTCGAGACTCGGTAGTAAACTGCAACATTTTTCATCAAGACAACCTTGTATTGTGATGGAGACTTCTCTGGCTCGCAATATGATATAATTCTGACATAAAGCAACGCAAGGATGCTTCTTATGGACAACAACGAACTTCTCGACCGTGTTCAGCAGCAAGACAAGTGGGTACGTGCCCTTTATATGCTGCTCTTTTTAGCCATCCTGTGGCTAGTGAAGTTGCTCTTTCTAGGTATCATCCTCTTACAATTTGTGCTTGTTTTAATCTCAGACCAGACCAATCTGCAGCTTCTTTATTTTGCAAAAAGCCTCAGTCGCTATGCCTACCAGATTTGCCTATTTCTGACTTTTAATAGTGAGACCAAACCCTTCCCCTTCTCCGATTGGCCCAATCCTGAGAATAATTGACAAGAACCTTGATAGTCGCTAACTTCGCAATTGTCCTTTCATATTTACAGAAGATTTTATGCCCACGATTTCAAATAGATTGCATGCCTTTTGGTCTGCGCAACGCCACTGGATTGGCTGGTTTTTGCTCACTGTTTTTTGCGTTTTCCAATTCTCTCTGCAGGGCATCATTAGCATCCTTGCTACGAGCATCAAACAGAGCTTCGACATCGATGCAAAGGGACTGAGCCTACTTTCCTCAAGTTTCTACTACTCCTATCTACTTGTGCAGATCCCTGTCGGATTCATCTTTGATCGCTTTGGTGTGCGCAAAGTCTCCTCATCAGCACTGAGCCTCATTGCAGTATCGTGTATACTTTTTGCTCTGGCTACCTCTGTCCCTTTTGCCATCGCTGCACGCATTTTGATGGGCTTTGGTTCTGCATTTGCCTTTATAGGTCTCGTTGTTGCAACCGGTCGTTGGTTTGGACCCAAACTTTTTCCCCTACTCATGGCTTTGTGTGAATTCATTGCCATGTGTGGTGTTTCAGGAGCCAATGCTTTATTTTCACGTATGGTCGTAGCCTACAACTGGCGTGCGGTAATGTACCTTTGTGGTAGCATAGCCTTTGTCATTGCGATTGCTATTCTGACATTTTCCAAACGCGAAGAAAACTTTGAAGGTGCCAATCGTGTGCCACTTATCGATGCTCTTAAGATTGTTGTACGTTCCAAAGCGGTATGGTTCGGTGGCCTTTATGCATTTGCTGTCTTTTCTGTCGTCACAAGCTTTGCGGGTTTGTGGGCTATCCCGTTCTTTATGAATACAACGCATATGGATTTGGTGAGTGCAAGTTCGGCAGTGTCGATGATTTTTGTAGGCATTGCAACCGGAAGCCCATTCATCGGACGTCTGGCTATTTCTGTACGTGTCGCAACGCTGATGTTCTGTGGAGCAGTCGGTACCCTATGCTTTATGCTTCTGATTCTGTATGGACCAAAGTCCCCTTCGACAGTGGGATTCATGATGTTTGGTCTAGGTATCTTTGCAACGGTCTACCAAATTCCCTTTGTACTCATCAATCGTGTTCTGTCACCCTCCATCCAAGGCGTAGCGATGGGTATGACCAACATGATCACCATGCTTAGTGGCCCACTCTTGCAGCCTCTGATTGCCTTCATTCTAGTTGGAGTCAGTGGTACGAGCGTCGTTGGTGTGGAAACCTACACAAGCGAAGCCTTCCATGCTGCACTTACGATCATTCCAGTCTGTCTTGCAGCCTCTGCCATTCTTGCTCTTAATCTTCGCAGCTACAAATAATGCCACCTTGTAGGTCACTCTTTTTTAAGCGACGCAAAGAAAGATGAGTATTGGGCGCTTGTCGAAGGTAGCAGAGAACGCCTGGGCTTAGGTACCCCTAGAGAGTGGGGTCTCTGTTTAGCCAATCTGTAGGATGAGATTAGCTATGCAGAGATCAATAGCTACTAGCCTACGGCCACCAAAAAACACTTGCGATACTTTTCGGAAGGTCCCAGATTAACCCCTGACGAGATCCTAGCTGCTATATTTGTGATCCAGGGAGACCCTCATGAAGCTAAAAAGACTCAACGCAATACTTGAAAACGACAATCATGAGTTTAGAGAAAAACTCAAGCTTCTTTTCTCTGATCCTATCTACACACCTCGCTTAGATATTTCTCAGAACGAACAAAAAGAGCTTGCCTACAAACGCCTCCGCAAGCTCTTCCAAGCCGGTCTCGTCAATCTCTATGATTTTGAAAAAGACCCGCGTCGTATTTTTGCTCTGCATGATGTATGTGCACTTATCGATGGTTCGTTTGTTACGAAATTGACCGTACAGGCGAATTTATTTGGAGGAACACTCCTAAAATTTGCCAACCGAGAGCGCTGGCACAGCCTCATTGACCAAGCTAACAAACTCGATGCAGTCGGATGCTTTGCTCTCACCGAACTCGGCTTTGGCAATAACGCAGTCGAGATGGAATGCGAAGCAACCTACAATGTCGAAGATCAAAGCTTCACGATCAATACACCGACCACACTTTCGCAAAAATACTGGATTACCAACGGCTACTGCCATGCACACTGGGCTGTCGTTTTTGCGCAGCTACGTATCGAGACTCAGTCTTACGGAGTTCATGCATTTCTCGTACGTATTCGTCAGGACGATCTGAGTCCAGTACCGGGAGTGACGGTTCAAGATATGGGGGCAAAATTCGGTCTTAACGGTGTCGACAACGCTCGCTTGTGGTTTGACAATGTTCAAGTACCCAAAGACCACTTGCTATCAGGCTTTGCAACGATCGACGACAACGGAAACTACCAATCCCCAATCCATGGCAAACGCAATCGCTTTCTCAAGATGGCCGACCAACTTCTGAGCGGTCGCGTCTGCATAGCATCGATGTCCCTAAGTGCATCCAAAATGGCATTGCTCATTACGTTGCGCTACAGTCAAAAACGCAAAGCGATGGGTGTTGATGGACGTAGCAGCTGGCCACTGATCAACTTCCAACTGCAACGCAATGCTTTGATGCCCTTACTCGCTAGGACCTATGCACTTAACTTTGCTCTGAACCAAGTCAAAAATGAATACTCGTTTCACGACACCACCAAAGATCAGATCATTCGCTGCTGTGCTATCAAAGCTTTGGTTACATGGCATGCCGAAAATACAATCACAACTTGTCGTGAACGTTGCGGAGGTCAGGGATTCCTTGCTGCAAATATGTTCCAAGAGCTACTTGCTGGTGCTCATGCTGGTCTGACTGCAGAAGGAGACAATGCGGTTCTGATGCAAAAGGTTGCAAAAGAATTACTCTCGCAAGTTACACCATTGCAGTTGCTCAAACTTCAAAGCTCAATGCTACTCAAATTCATTCGTGGCAAGCTCACAACACTCCAAGACTGTCTCAACCTCTTCGAACGACGCGAGCAGATTCACACCGCAAAATTGGCTCTGCGCATGCAGAAAGCAAACTGGAAAGGCAAAGAAAAGGCTTTTACAACTTGGATGACAGAAGAGTCCAATACCGTTCAAGCAATGGCCCGTGCTTTTGCAGAACGTTTTACACTCAATGCCTTCGTCGAAGCCTTGCAAAATCCCGACCTCGACGATCCTGTGATCGAAAAACTTGCACGCCTCTACGCATTTCAAGCGATCAAAGACGACCTAGCATTTTTTCTTGTCGAAGGTCTTCTCTCACGGAGCCAGGCGCGCAATCTTGACCGTCAAATCAGCAAGCTCTGTGCGGATCTCTGCCCCTTCATCAGCTACCTTATCGAAGCTTTTGGCATCCCCGAGCATCTCATCCACGCCCCAATCGCTCGTGACTACGTATCGTTCAACTTGCTTGAGAAAGACAACTGCGGTGAGGTCGTACCACGTGCGGTGGTGAAGAAGAGGGTAGGAGCAAGTCGCAGGAGTAGCGAGCAACCAAGTCTGTCGTTTTAGAGAAATTGTACGTTTTTCGGCTTATAAAACGCGGGTAATTCGTTTTTGAAGAAGGGTTTTTTCGGTGCGAAAATGTTGAAATAGATAATGTGTCTCAGAGCGGCAAAACCGTCCTTCCAAGTTATTTTCTTACCTTCCAAATAAGTTCGTGGAAAATAGGAAATTGGTACTTCAAAAAAACGGGTTTTAAGCCGCGCTATTTTTGCAGTTATTTCAGGTTCAAATCCAAACCGATTCGATTCCAAATTAATTCCCTTGATAATATCCGCTTTGAAAAACTTGTAGCAAGTTTCCATATCTGTCAGATATAAACCACAAAGAATGTTGCTGAGAAGGGTTAGGAGACGATTGATCATATAATGAAAAGTTCGATGAACTTGCAGCGCATTTTTCTTAAAACGACTGCCAAAAACTACGTCTGCATTTCTATGAATAAACATATCTAAAATTTGATGAATATCAGCTGGATCATATTCAAAATCTGCGTCTTGAATTCCAATAATTGTTCCTGAAGCATGCTTAATTCCCTCGCGAAGTGCAGCTCCTTTTCCTTTATTTATTTCTGATTTCAGAATTTGTACTTCCGATTTGAATGGAAAACTTTCTAAAATCTCTAAAGAGTTATCTTTGGATTTATCATCGATGAAGACAAGTTCCTTTGGAATTGAAAATTGAATTTCATCGATCAATTGTAAAAAATCACGAAGGTGTTGAGCTTCGCAATAGATAGGAATAATCAGACTAATTTTGTGTGCCATCATTCACCTGTTCAATTTTTTCGCCAAAAATATAAATATTCTTACCTAAAAAACCTCTAAAAGCGTTATCTAAAATAGCTGATATTGGAAAAATTATTTGGTCATATAGGAATAATTTTCTTTTGGTAATGAGATTATCTCCACGCTTTAATTTTTTTAGGATGTAGGTGGCAAAAAAACCTAAAGAATCTGCATAGCCCCACTCTTTTACAATGAATCCACTGTCTTCCATTTTTTTAAGGAGACTCTTATGTTCATAGCGCCGAAAATGACCAATTTTCTTATCAAAATCTGTGTAAAGACATTCAAACGCTGGCAAGTAAAGAAACAGCTTGCCTTTAGGTTTTAATTTTTTATGCATAACACGTAATGTTTCAAGATCATTTTCAATATGTTCTAAGACATTGCTAGAATAAATAAATTCGAGAGAGTTTTCTGGAATATCTGCAAGATCTGAAATAGTATCAAATCCTTGATCGTATAATACCTTTTTAAGCGTTGGATCGATTTCCAAGCATCTGACAGAAAATCCGTCTCTTCGAAGAATTTTTGCAAGACTACCGATCCCAGCTCCAAAATCTAATATCTTGGTCTGAGGATTTGTAATGTATTTTTTAATTTTTTTGCAAATTTGTCCATTGTAACGTTCTAAGCGATCAAGAAGCAAAAGCTCATTTGTACCTTGGTATTCGGTCGACATTATTTCATTGCCCTATGAGTTTTTTGTTTTTCGATTAAGATAATTAGTATATTTGGTCATAGCTAGGCTCAAATTAAAAATAACTAAAAGGAATATAATGATGTAAATTAGAGCCAATGGAGAGCCCCAAGATTCAAATGTCACAAATTTTGTCGCAAAACCATTGAATCCTCCTAAAATCTGTAGATCTGTCAGTAGATCTACATAAACAGGAAACTGCTCTGGAAGGTTTTCTTTGTACAAATTAAATTGATATAAACCGCTTGCGATAACAGCTGTAAGTGCAAACCATCTGATTTTTACTGGCATCTGAACAATGGCAAAACCTGTTCCCGCTAGGAGAATAGGAGTAAACTTTAAGAAAAACCTATTTTGCCATTCAGCCCCATTGGGGGACAAATGAATTAAACACATAAACAAGTATCCCAGAACAATAACAACAAAAGGGAGCGAATATTTCATTTTGGTTTTATATGCCCCATAAAGAGCTAAAAATGGAAAAACATTTAGTGTTGGAAAAAAACCAGTATACCGATCTGTAAAAACAGTCCCTAAATTGGCTTTTATATTTGCTAGAATGTCGGGGCTTTTTAAAAGGTATGCAGTTGGATTAGTCCAAAATCCGGATACAGTTGTCCATAAATTAGAATATTGAAGCAAGAGAATTGCAAAAATAGATGCACCTAAAAGTAAGAATGAACGAGTGACAAAACTCCATAGGCTTTGTCGCTGAAAAAATTCATACCATAGAGGTAATAGGCCTATTATCAAATTCTCTCGACGTATCTGTGGAATAATGATGATCACAGACATCATAGCGTATACGAGGCTCCAGCTTCTATCTTGCGTAACATACATCCTAATAAAAAAATATGTGAAACATGCCAGAGTTAGTGCTTCCGGAGTGTGAGAAAAGAAATTTCTAAAAAATGTCCACTTGATGAGAGACGTCGCCACAACAGTCCAAAGGCTCAAAACTCCAGCTAAATATGTTGGGAATATCAAGGTGAAAGCCGCGAAAAAAATGAGGACAGAAAAGAAAGAAAGCAAGATACTTAGAGAGTTTACTAAACCAAATGCAGTCGCATTATATCCTTGATGAGAATTATCTAAGTCAAAATATTTCATTATAAAAAATGCTGGAGCCAAGAAGAGCCCAGTACCCCAAGTATGAATATTATCTTTGGCAGCAGTTTCTACCAAGGCTTCTCTCATGTTTAATGAATGTTTGTAGCCTATATTGTGTGCCCATGAAAGGTAAGAAGCATCATCGAAACCATCATAAACTCCAGACCCAGACCCAAATGGAGAACCTGAATAAAGAATAAGAAAGAAGAATGCTACTGTCAAAGTTATGTAGTGAATAATTTTCATATCTGGAAATAATCGAATTAAAATTAATAGACTAATCAAAAGCAGTCCGGAAGATATAAAATAAAGCCATCTTGAACTCAATTTAGTGCTTTGTACGGCCTCCGTTTTTAATTGAGCTATAGGCATGTATGCTACTTTTAAGTTGCGAATCACTCCGTATCCAGCATTGCCAAATATTCGAATATCTACAGATTTTATCTTGGCTGGTAAATCAAGATAGACAAATTCTGGGCTGCGGTTCATTGCATTGGAAGGGCCATCTCGAAGACTTCCAATTTCACGAGCAGTGTCATCAAAAATTCGGAGAGTTGCATGCCCATCTCCTGCATATAAAAACGAAAGTCGGGTTCCTGTCTTTTCTTTAAATTGAACTGTCAAACTTGATGAGATTTTACTATCATTTTTTAGTTCTAAGTTAATTTCTTTTAGAAATTTGGCTTGATAACATCGAACAGATTTGTAAATTACAATGGAATCTCTCTCTGCTTCAATTTTACAAGGTACGGCACGGAGAGAGCGTGCACTCCACAGTGTTGGTGATTCAGTTACCAGTAAAAAAAAACAAAAGATACCAAGGCAGAATATAAAAATAGACAGCAGAGACCATCTGAATCGAAAGATATTTCGCATATAGGTCCTTAGTATCAAGGTTACTAGAAAAGAAGTAGTAAGTCATTTTTACATCTCGACGCACCTTGGCATATATGCTGCTATATAGATCTGGTAGATCTTTGGAAATAAGCAATTGTATGTTGCAAGCCTTCTTCTAAACTTATCTTGGGCTCCCAACCGAGAACTTTTTTGATTTTACTTAAATCAGGCCGTCGCATGACTGGGTCATCGCTAGGTAAGGGTTTATAAACTAGGTTACTTGAACTTTTAGTTATTTTTAGTACAAGTGTGGCCAATTCTGTTACAGTGAATTCTTGGTCACGACCTAGATTAAAGGGACCGCTTATAGATTCACGAGGTGCATTTAGAACCGTTTCTATTCCAGCAATAAGGTCAGAAATATAACAAAATGATCGAGTTTGATTGCCCGCTCCGTAAATCGTAATGGAGTTTTTCGCAAGTGCCTGAGTGATGAAATTGCTCACAACTCTGCCATCGTCTTTATCCATTTTTGGACCGTAGGTGTTAAAAATGCGAATTACCCGAGCATCTATTTGGTATTTACGTTGAAAATCAAAACAGAGCGTCTCAGCTGCACGTTTACCCTCATCGTAGCAGGAACGTATTCCAATAGGATTAACATGTCCAACATAGCTTTCAGGTTGGGGATGAACTTCCGGATTTCCATAGATTTCAGATGTGCTAGCCTGCAAGAATATCGCGCCACATTTTCGTGCTAGTTCAAGTAGGTTGAGTGTACCAATGACATTGGTTTTTAATGTAAAAATTGGGTCCATCTGATAGCGAGGTGGACTTGCAGGGCAGGCAAAATTCAAAATAAAATCATAATTACCGTTAATGGGATCGATGATATCCTGTTTGATGAATCGAAAATTTCTTTGTGGAAAGAACTCTTTAATGTTGGATTCAAAACCAGAATAGAGATTATCTATACAATCTACAGTGAAACCTTTGCTAATAAAGAGATGACATAAATGACTGCCTATGAATCCTGCTCCACCAGCAATCAAGATCCTATTTTTCATGATACGTTCTCTAAATAATTATTTTTTATCGAAGATGTTCGATTATCAGAGGAGCGAAGTTCTTGCTTGCTATCCAGGCGTCCTACACATTCATAATAGAAACCATTTTGGATCAATTCGCTTGCTTCATACTGATTTCTAAAATCAAAAATGGCGCAGCCTCGCATTGCATTTTTAACTTTAGGCCAATTTGGCCACCGATATTCATTCCATTCTGTCAATAATACTAGAGCATCTGCTTCAACTAAGGCATCATAGGCGTCATCATAATAAAAAAGATGAGGATGTGGTCCAAATTCTGCAGCAAAATTTTCTATAGCTTCAGGATCATGAGCATGAACATGCGCGCCTTTTTGTAGCATCATTCTAACAAAGCTAAGAGAAGGAGCATCCCGGACATCATCCGTATTTGGCTTAAAACCCAGCCCCCAAACTCCGATCTTTTTTCCTTCAAGATTGCTGAAATGATTGACTACTTTTGCGGTAACAAAGTTGATTTGTCGATCATTGGCGTTACGAACAGCTTCCAAAATACTTAGAGAACATCCATTTTTTTGAGCACTATCTATGAGTGCTGAAACATCCTTTGGGAAACATGAACCACCATATCCGGGTCCAGCATAGATGAATTCTTTGCCAATCCGAGGATCCATACCAATGCCAAGACGCACTTGATCAATATCAACATGAAGTTTTTCACACAATTGAGAGAGCTCATTGATGAAGCTGATTCGTGTAGCTAGCATACTATTTGCGGCATATTTTATAAATTCGCTAGTGCGACGTTGCACAAAAAGCAATTTTGCAGGATCAATACGGGTAAAGGTGCTATAGAGTTTTACAAAAAAATCGCGACCCTGATCCTGTTCAAGCCCAACCACAATGCGATCTGGTTTCATGAAGTCACTGATTGCTGTTCCTTCTTTTAAAAATTCGGGATTAGAAGCGAGGGTAACCCGACATTCTTTGCCGCGATTCAAAATTTCCTTGTTGATCATAGCTTCGACTTGATCACACGTTCCGACAGGAACTGTTGATTTCATTACAACGAAAAGATCGCGTTCGATATGCTGACCAATCTCCTTAGCAAGTTTGAATATATTACTTAGATCGGCTGATCCATCCTCCAGAGATGGAGTGCCTATTGTTATAAAGAGAATGTCCGCTTTATGAAGCGTTTTGGGAAGATCCTCAGTGAATCCCAAACGATCATGTGCAACATTTTCTTTAATCAACTTTTCAAGTCCAGGCTCAAAAATTGGGGATACGCCCTCTTGCAGTAATGCAAGCTTTCGACGATCGACATCGACACACGTTACATGGTGCCCAATATGAGCAAGGCAAACACCTGTCACAAGACCGACATATCCAGATCCAACCATCACGATTTGCATGCTTACATCCCAATCATCAAAGGGGCTAGCTTTATACAAACGAGGATAAAGAATGATAGATTCTTTTTTTAAATCAATAAACTATTTTAACTTGGCGATATTTTATCTGAATTGAAGCACGACAAAATAGCGTAGCATGACTATCATGACATTACAATATTCATAGCCATAGGAGGGCTATTAAGCCGTAGATTTCGTTCGCTTGTAACTTTACGAAAGTTCACTTTTTAGGGTAGGCTAATATTTCGATAGCTCTTGCTCGATTTCATTAAATAGATCTGAATTATTTCTGAACGAGTCAGGTCCTTAATAGGTCAAAAGATGCTAACTATTTATTTATTATGGCTCAGTTTCTGGGTGATCTGCTTTATTTTGGGACAATCTATTTGGAGATTAATGCGCCCATGTTTTGTTAATACTTTTGATATTAATACTATAGATCATGCTTGCCTTGGCTTTTTTCTTGTTTATGGGATGTCTGTTATCTACTCATCTTTTTTTGCAATCGACAAATTTTTTATTCTACTGATTTTGTTTTTATGCTTTCTTTCACTACTCTTTAGTGAAGAATCCTTCCCTAGGATTGTCAAAAAAATACAAAGTTGGAAAAATATACTTTTTATTTTTTGTCTTTTAATCCTAACCTTTCCCGTTGCTTTTTTTTCCACTCTTCCTGAAATTAGCTACGATACATATCTTTATCATCTTAGCGCTGTCAGATGGAATCATGAATTTGGGATAATTCCTGGACTAGTTAATGTGCACTTTCGTTTAGGTTTAAATAGCTCCTTTCATGCCTTTGCTGCCATCTTTGAAAATGGTCCATTTAATGGTACAGCAGTCCATTCTGCTCTTGGCTTTTTAATGTTTTTTTCTATCATCCGTTTTTTATATTACACTTTTTTTTCAAACAGAAATCTAACCCGCTGTGCTGGAATTTTGTTTTTGGGTCTTGTTTTAAGAATAGCTTGGACACGTGAAGCAGCTACGCTCTCGGCAGATTGGGCTTTAAGTATCTTCATTGCACTTGCCTTGTTCGAAATAATACGAGCAACAGATTTAAAACCATGTTTCTCTTATAAAGAAAAATTATTTGTGTCGCTTACGCTATTTAGTTTCTTTTGCGTACTAAGCTATACTACCAAATTATTGGGCGCAGCATTATTACCCATCAGTTTCATTGCGACAGCATTGTTAATTTGGCAGAGTTTGAGAGATCCATCGTTTCGCAAAATTTCAGTAATTGGATGGACCCTACTACCGTATCTATTCTTTTTGATTCATGTTGCAAAGACAATCATTTTGTCTGGATGGCTTGCTTATCCTATGCCTTTTCCTAATCTAAAGTTGCCTTGGGGGCAAGATTCTGCAGATATCATGGAAGTTGTAAGCGCGATTCAGACATGGTCTGCAACGCAAAATGCATCAGAAATTAGTTTTATTGAAAGTGCTTTAAAGTTTTGGAAAATTTTTCCCGATCGAATTGAATTTGCCTCATTAATTTTTTTGCTGCTAGTTAGCACGCTTTATCTTCACTTTACGGGAAAACGTAAGTTTATGCGTGAGCTACTGATATCTACTTCACTGATAGGAGCGTTTTTTACATCTTTATTTGGCTTTTGGTATTTTGGAGCTCAGTCTTTAAGATTTCTAGGTCTCATTCATCATGCATTTAAAGCAACATTAGTATTAGGTGTGATCTTTTCTCTTGTAAAATCGTCGGCGCTAAGGGGGAGTGTAGTTACTTTTGCTGCTCTATGGATTGCAAATCCAGGATTTAATAGGGAGCTGCTGAAAATTAGCTACCCACTATTTCCAGCTCGTGTTGCACATCCACCTTCAGTTGTGCTGAATTCGGCATATTGTGCAGGATCTATTGTCGAATTTTATCGTTCATCGGCTGATGATCGATGTGTAAATGCGCCACTACCATGCAGTCCCGAATGGAAATCAACCATAAGAATGTTCGAGGCTAATAATATTATGAGTGGCTTCAAAAGCTCATCTAAGGATGAAACATGCCAAATTATATTGAAAACGCGCAAAATTCTCTAGTTGTTTCATTAAAATTTCGTCACAAAAAATCCAGACGTGGTTTGGTAGGCCTCGTTTTTTTTATAACGGTATTTTGTCTACTAAAGGGGCCGCTAGAAGGTGAACGAAACCTATGTATAGATATGGGTCTAAAAGGCGAAAATCTTTCCAAATATTGCATTGCAGCCTTTTCCAGACATAAGGATTTCAATACCGTAAGAGTAACTAATCTCGCAGCTGATGCCGTATTATTTTCTAATAGCTTTGAAATTCGAAACTCCAAATTCACTTCAGTAGAATTAACTTCAGATGCTCTATGGAAAATTGACAAAGATGCATGTCAAATTGCGTTTGATAGATCCAAATCGCTTGCACAAATTCAATTTGCGGATAAGAAAGGTTTGTGTTGGGGCTTAGATCTTTCACATTTTACAGCTAACTATCTCTTAGAGTCATCTATCCTAAGGGCCCATATATTTTTGAAGAAGCAGCCGGATGAAATGATTTTGATTCCTCGGCTTTTTCTTAAAGAGGAAGTACAAATTAGTCGGGTAGATAGTGATTCTTGGAACCATTTTTCATCGGAGATATTCGATTGGCCTCAATTTGGTGATCGAATTTATGAAAATGGAATCTATTCATTTACCGTTGGTGAAAGTAAACCCGAAGGTATTGAAATACAGAAATATGGCTCCATTTTTCATGGAAAGGGCGTTTGGCCAGGCTTACACAAATCTCTAACTTTTCTTTATTCCGCTCATGATATTCAAATGAATGGTGTTGTACCGGATCGTGGCGCGATTGTTGCCGCAAAACGATATGAGACGGAACATGAAACAATATTACAAGTTGATTTTTTATTGAAAAAAAATCGCACGCGTCATTCTGTTTTGCTTTTTGAACATAGTGGTTCCATCAATCCTATTGAAATTTCAAAAATGACCATCGATACTCCAACTCAACTTTTATTTGACAAGGAAATTTTCTTGTTAGGGCCGAAGAGATATGATGAATTTGTAGGTAGTTTCAGTGATTCTACATTACGTCAAGTCTTAATAAAACTTGCTAAACCAAGCCAAGTCGTAGATTTCTTTTCTCACCCTGAACTTGCGAAATGGGAAATATAAATTGGATTGAATTATTCTTTTTTGGAGAAAAAAGATTTTAAATTGTAAAAATATGTACATTCGAAAAATTTATTTTTTTCTATTTTTTGCATCAAGTTTAGCTTGTGCAATCTATGTCTTTGGTGTCAGAGCTGAGCTCTTTTCTGAGTTTCCATTTTTTCATGATAATCAAACATTCACTTACCCATTGCGGGTTTTTATTGAACAACATCTTGTTAATTTTAAATTCATTTTTTATGATCACTATATTCCTGGCGGATCTGTACTCAATTCAATCTTTCTAAGTGCAGCTCTATCTCCAATTGTCTGGCTAATTAGCTTGCTTATTGGGTACACTCCTCTTGGATTTGTATGTGAAATAATCGGCTATTTTTCCCTCTCTGTATTAGGATGTTATCTTTGGCTTCGGCTTAAACATGCATCGTGGATAGCTCTTTTTGGAGCATTTGCTTATAGCTTTATCCTAAATAATCTATACCAAAGCTCTATGAATGTTGAGTGTCTTGCCACTGTTGCATTTGTTCCTCTTTTTATGTTTGGATTGTCTAAGGCTTTGCGTCATCAAGTTAGCGGAATATCGCTCACGGCATCAGCGTTATTTTTAATGTTTACCTCAGGATATCTTGGGTCAAACGTTCTTGTTGTTCAATTAGCAATTGCTTTTTGCATGTTAGAATATCTATTTGTTGATGGCGGGTTTAGAGCTGAAAATAGATTTCAGTTCCTAGTTTATCCGTTTCTGTCTATGGTCATTTTTTTTGGACTTTATCAATTTCTACTATTGGAAACTTTTTCAAACTATCCTTCGAGTAAATTTTTAAATAGAACTATTGATCCATTTACTGGCGTTACTGGATTCTACACACTAATAACTCTAGTCTTCCCTGCTAATATCAGTCCTCATATAGTTGGTCAATGGGGCGTATCTGATCAATGGTTTCTCATGTATTTTGGATGGACCACTCTTTTTTTTGTAATAAAAGCAGTATGCGGCTCCTGGAGGAGCCATAAGTGGCTCTTATTATCTTTTGCGATTATGTCTTTTCTTCTAGTCTTGCCTGAAAAAAATTTATTTTCTCGTTTTTTTATTAACTGGTTTCCATTCTTCACGAAGGTTCGATTTCACATATGGATAACCTATATGTGTAATCTTTTTATGGTGAATTTAGCATGTTACGGATTTGAAGAATACCTATCAGGTAGTAGTCGAGATAGGTTTTTTGCGATATTTATTTTTAGTATTGTGATTTGTATTTCAATTTACAGCCGATATTTTTTTCAATTTCCAGGGCTTGAATCAAGTGATTTCTATCCGATGCTTTTTTTATTGTGTTGTATATTCACTGTTTCTATCAAGTCACACGGGCTATTGGAGGTGAGATGTATTGTGGTTATTTTGCTCTTGTTGCTTGAAATCTTTGTAGTCTTTCAAAGAAAAGCAAATCGGAATATGGTAGTAGGCTTTGGAGATTCATATGCAGTTTTGCGCAGGGCATATTTTGATTCTAAAGAAGAAGAAAAAATGCGACATCTTGACACAAAGTTTCGACCATTGTCCAACTTAAGAACAAAAGAAGCTATCAATACTAGGCACTATATTCATAGAAGGATTGCCTACTCTGGAAGTTATGCTCCACAAATTCATCCGACAATTGAAAATATTATTAATAAAGGTCTGAGCGATAAACTTCTAGAAAGGATACTTTATCCATCTGACATATCAGGATTACCTGATCTAAGTGATCCACCTATTATTCAAATAAAAAAGTATGAATCAAATTATGTAGAGTTTTTTGTGGAAAATTTGAAAGAAAGATACTTTACATGGAGTACTCCATTTAATGAAAACTGGATACTTGAAACAAATGGAGAGCGAAAAGAATCATTTGCGAATGACTACCAATTAATAAGCTTTCGAGCAGTGGAGGGGAATCTTGTAATCAAATTTCGATATAATCCCTTTTATCTTAAATATTCCTTATGGATTTTTTTCTTGTCTTTGATGAGTCTAATGCTATCAGCATTCTATGCTTTTATACGGCAATTTTTATTTTATTGGCGTCTTTATTTTCAGAAGTGTACAGATCGAGATATTTTATGACTTCTTTTAGCTCAAATCTAACTAAAATAGTGCTTTCTTTGGGTATGGGGTGTTTGTTTTTCTTGCTTCATTATCACTATTTTCTTATTAATATTGATTTTCATCATGATGGAGTGATATTGAAACCTGCGCTAGATATCGTATCTGGTATGAAGCTATTTAAGGAGACATTTACGCAGTATGGTCCTCTTCATGCCTACATGAATGCGCTCGCTGTATCATTGCTTGGTCCGTATGTTTCTTCTATTCGTATTATGACGAATCTCACCTATGCATTGACTTTTATCTTACTTACATTCACAGCTCTTCGTGTTCTTCCTGTCTTTTTAGCTGTGCTTGTTGTTATTTTTCAATGTTCGTTGGTTAGTTCTGAGCTTCCGTGGGCTTCGGTTGCTTCGAATCTATTTGTAGTACTGACAGTTTATTCTCTAATCGTAGCAAATCATAGTCGTTGGCCAAATCTATCTGTTTGGATTTCCGGATTCTCTTGTGCAATGATTTTTTGGACAAGACAGGCAGTTGGCATCAGCATGACAACTGCGATGTTTTCTATTCTATTGTTTGCCGTAGTTTTTGCTAAAGAGCATTTTAAATGGAAACAGTTTGTAGCATTTCTTATAGGGCTTGGTTTAGGATATTGGCTATTTATAAAGCTATTTCATTTACAGCATTCTTATGATTTTTGGCACCTTCAAAACATTGAGTGGCCGCAACGTTGGGAGTCTAGGATGCGGGGAATCAATAGCAAAGAAACTTTAATTCCCTATATGCTGCGCTTTTTCTGGAACATGGAGGGACCGATACATGTCATATTTCCAACGTTTTTTGGCATAAGTATAATTTACTTTTTCCTTTCCAAATGGTTCATACAAAAGAAAACTTCATCGCAGATAATGATATCTTTTGCTTTGACTTTGATATTATTGGCTCTTCGCTGGTATTTCCCATTTTATGGAGTTCAAGAGCAAGATAAAGATTATGGTCAATTTGTTTTTGTCGGTGCAATTCTGATCGGTGTTTTAATTGGCGTTTGGGGGCTATTTAAACCATTATCTAGAGATCTTTTTAACATTCTTATCTTAGGTGGAGGTGTCGCTGCAACTTGGCTTCATATCTATCCGTTACCAGATGCTCCTCACTTGACGTGGGGATTGATTCTAACTTTTCTTTTCTCCATCTATGTTCTTTA
>CAZWOL010000002.1:0-75796 GCA_964635325.1 uncultured Pseudobdellovibrionaceae bacterium | reverse complement strand
GTCAGGATAAGGTTCTAAGATTGGCGGGATAGTCAAAACTTTCCACTCTCAAGTACAGAAAAAGATTGGATAAATTCTTTTTTAGGAGATGCGCTTTTCTTAATTTCAATAGGGTATAACGTTTGATCTTGGGAAATGAGTAGATCCAATTCTTTTTTATCTTTATCTCGGTAATAAAATATTGGAGCGTGTTTCCCATTATGCCAATAAGATTTTATAATTTCACTAACCACGAATGTTTCAAAGATAGCTCCGTTCATAGCTCCAGCTTCTAGTGTCTCTGGGCTTGACCAATCGGTTAGATAGGAACAGAGACCCGTATCCAAAAAATAGAGCTTGGGGGTTTTAATGAGACGTTTTGTAAAATTAGAATGAAATGGTTCGAGCAGATAGATGAGACCAGAGGTTTGCAGTATGGAAAGCCAACTCTTTGCTGTAGGAGCACTCACGTCACAGTCCCTTGCCAGATCTGCAAAATTCAGAAGTTGACCTGTTCGTGCTGCAGTTGTACGCAAAAAGCGCAGAAAACTCTGCTCGTCACCTACTTTTGCTAAATCTCTGACATCTCGCTGTATGTACGTTTGCACATAGGAACTAAAAAAGAGGTCTCTATCCATAGCTGAGTTTAGGGAAAGAGCCGGAAATGATCCTCGCCATATGTGACGGAAGACTTCCTTCAAACCAATCTGAATTGAGTTATTTTCACCATCTTGGAAAAATTGCAACGTGGGCAAAAATGGACGAACTTGGGCTCCAAAATTCAATTGCTCTTTTAGAGATAGACCCAAAAGGTTTACGATCCCTACTCTACCTGCTAGAGATTCTGAAACACCTTTCATCAGATGAAATTGCTGAGCTCCTGTTAGCCAATACTGTCCAGCTTTACGGTTTCTATCGACACTCATTTTTATGATGGGTAGAAGTTCAGGAGCATACTGAATTTCATCGATAAGGACAGGCGGAGGAAATCGTTCGAGAAAGAGCTTGGGATCCTCTTTTGCCAACATAACTAAATTCGGATCATCGAGTGTGACATATGTACGACCCGCTTCACTGATATGCTGCAAAAAAGTTGTCTTCCCCACCTGCCGTGGACCGACGATGAGCAGAATAGGAAATTGTTCGTCAGCTCGGGAAAAAAAAGCTTCTAGGGTTCTAGGAACATACATATTCTTCGTCCAATATAAAGTCAGACTTTATATTGGACGAAGATGAGTTTAATGATTAGCCGAGACAAAACTTGCCAGAGTTTAACTCCAGCCCTGTAGCTGCAAATGCCATGAGGAGAACGATTCCGGAATTTATTGCAGGGACACCACCATAAGGTAGTTACGACGGTTAAGTTTCCGAAATTCCACCGTCCACACTGAAAGATCTCAGATTTCAGGAGACAGAAGGCGCCATTATTTCGCAGATTTTGTCATTGTTATGAAGCGATCTCTTGTGACGAGAACGAGTGCATTATTCGAATCAAATCTGTAGGACATAACTCCGTGAGATATACTTGATTTGCAGAAGATGGGCACCGAATCTGCTGCCACTGTGGTTTCTTTATCTTCATGAATATGAAGTTGGTTGTTTTCTGTCCGCACTGAGGAGGTACTCTCGGCTGACCAACTCTCACCCTTGACACTGCAAACACTCTTGTGCGTCATTGAAGATTCCGAAAAGATCCAAACCTCTTGCATTTCTACACTATGCCCACTAAGTATAGCGAACTGGCGCGGGCCCATCCAAGTGCCAAGCAATCTTCCATCGATTGCCGACTTGGAGGAAGAATCGTTCTGAGATCCACAATGCGTTGTCATGATTACAAAAAATATCATGAGCATAAGAGAAAACTTGCGCTTGAGTAATGAAATATTCATACATTATTCCTTTAAATTATAAAAAAAGTTTCTACTTGAGACACAATATATACGAGATTTTTAAATTGTCAGCCGCTGACTTATCAGAAAAATCACTTTAACTATAAGCTGAGGTTATCTCGAGGATTTCAAATTTTTCTCATGCCCATTATCTGACGGATAGTAGTATGTCCTACCAACCAAGGCTTTCGGTAAATACTCGAGTTTTTTTGCTCCTTCTGGATCATCATGAGCATAGATGTAACCTTTGCCGTAGCCAGATTCTTTCATCAGTTGAGTCGGTGCATTGCGCAGATGAAGAGGGACCTCAGCATCTGGATACTTTGGAACATCCGCAAGGGCCTCTTCCAAAGCCTTGTAGGAGCGATTCGATTTTGGGGATGTTGCAAGCAATGTCGTCAGTTGCCCTAGAATAATACGAGCCTCAGGCATACCAACCATATGAATAGAACTTGCTGCAGAGTTTGCCCAAACTAATGCGTGAGGGTTTGCGTTGCCGATATCTTCAGAGGCTAAGATAATCAGTCGACGCGCAAGAAATTCAGGGTCTTCACCTGCAACAAGGGCTCGTGCAAGATAGTGCAAAGCAGCATCAGACTGTGAAGCACGAACGCTCTTGATGAACGCAGAAATTGTATCGTAGTGATAGTCTCCTTTTTTATCGAAACGAATCGAGAGAGAGGAAAGCAGATCATGCAATGTTTCTTCAGCTATACCTTTGTCAGGTTCACAAACAGCAAGTACTGATTCCAAAATATTCAAAGCTCGACGCGCATCCCCACCCGCAGCTTGTGCAATGGTTTCATAGACAGAGTTATCCATTTGAGAAGCAAGGTCCTCTCGCTCATTCTTTGCACTACGACGCAGTAGTTCGATCATTTCTGTAATTGGTATCAACTCGAAGCGAAAGATGAGAGAGCGTGAAAGAATCGCTTTTATCACTGTAAACGAAGGATTCTCTGTGGTAGCCCCGATGAGTTTGATCTCACCTTTTTCAATAGCCGGTAAAAGCACATCTTGCTGATTTTTGCTGAGTCGATGAATTTCATCCAAGAAGAGTATGGAAGACTTTTGTCCGTTCTGTAGATTTTGCACAGACACATCAATCGCAGCTCGAATGTCTTTGACTCCACAGTTGACAGCGGAAAGTGTGAGAAGTTGGCGCTGAGACTGCTTACCGATCAGATTTGCTATCGTCGTCTTTCCGGTTCCGGGAGGCCCCCAAAAGATCAGAGAGAAGAATTTATCTTGCTCTGCAAGCCTACGCAGCGGCTTGTTATTTGACCAGATCTTATCCTGTCCAAGCACTTGGTCGAAACTATGAGGTCGCATACGCTCTGCAAGTGGAGTGCTAGCATGGGTATCGGCAAATAAGTTGGCTGTCATAATTTAGAATCTCCGCAGGCAGAATGCTTTGAAAGGCTTATCTAAGTAGCACTTCAAAGTATTTTCGTAAAGGGCGAAAGCCGCTGTTTGCATGTGACGCAAACTTATGCTAATTTCCCCCGTCTTAGAGAACACACTGAATTATATTGGAGCTGTACGTGGACACAAATGAATCTGCTATGCAAACAAAAACCGGAGCTAAAGCTAAAAAAGCTAATGGATCAATGCAAGACGTAGTTCCTGGAGATGGAACCAAGACAACCAAGCTCTTGCTTACCTCTGAAGCAGAACATCCCTTTAGCGTCTTTCAGAATGAGCTAAAAACGCGAGGCATCAAGAATTTAGATCTGAATGAATTTGTCGTGACTGCACTGAGTCAGATACCAGAAGCATGGTGGCAAGCACGCATTGAAGAGCTCACTCCATTGGAGTACCGAGTTAACAACGCATTATCCGATCCCAATCTCCGTCAAAAACTCTCAGAGCTACTCAATCCACAAGCTTCAAACTAGACACCAACGGCTGCGGCTGCCTCGGTTGCAGGTTGAGCCTTGCGGAATGCAAAGACCATCAACGGAATACTAGCAAGTAATGCAAGCGCATCAGCGGAAAACACAACGTAGTGGCTTCGCTCCCTGCTATCGATATTGGTTTGCACATACCGTGGTAGTTGCTTTGCATCGGGCTCCATATGGTTGAGGAAGGCAATGGACAAACCGTTTGCCGCAACCGCACCTGCAGAGATGAGAAAACCCGTCACAGCTAGAGCTTTCGAAGCCACTGGATAGTGCTTATGCAGGCCGAGAGCCAACACGCTATTAAGGGCAAGCGCAGAATTTAATGAAAACCCTGAGATATCCGCTTTGCGCAATTTACTATCCCATTCTTTGATGTCGGGAAAGGTTACGTTACGTCCACCGTTGTTTTCAATTTCGACAACACGATCTGTGATCTGGCGCTCGTTGAATGCATCCAAACCATTAAATGGTGCAGACACCAAACTCAATCCAACCAGCATACCAAAACCATCATGGAGAAAGTGATTGCCTCGACTTATACCCGCCCACAGAGAGAAACATAACGTTGTTAGAATCAAACTTCTCAATTTCATAGCGCACTCCTCGAATTTTAGAAAACTGACCCTCACTTTTACGCACCCAGTCCTAAGAGAAATATGAATCTTAATAGTCATTGTCTTTTTAGACACCGCCTGATAAGGCTAGGCCTCAATTTTTTGGGGAAATATAATGCAAAAATCCGTCTGGTGTCTTATTTCTGCCTTCGCCTCATGTCTATCCATACAAGCAAATGCAATGATAGTGCTAGGTGCACATTCAAACTCCGCTGCCCAGTCGTCTTCTCTAATCTGTTCAGTAGACGGATTTAATGATGGTTCCCTTCCCCAAATCTGGGGAGCTGACTACTGCGAAGCCTATGCTTCTCGTGCATGCGCTGACTTTTGCCTATCAGCGGAACGATCCGCGTACAATGACGGAATGCACGACGGAAACAACGAATGCTGCGGCAGCGTCTCTGATGAGATTAACAATGCTGCTCGTGACTATGTACAAAATCTTCTCGATAACAAACATCAAAAGTGGATTGAGCAGGATCAGAATAAGATCCGTAATTCATCTTTAAATACGACAGACAAAGATCGACTCATTCAAAATTTAGCAAACCATCAAGCAGATGATCCTTTGCTTTCAAGCGAAATTGACCACTCATTCTCTACAATGAACTGCCAAGTGAATCGACGAGGACGCCCTGGAGATGATAGCTCCGGAATACGAGGTGGTCGATTCAGTAACGGAGGCCTTCTCCTCATACCGTGCAGCAAAGCAGTCTGGGATGCCTTTCGCTATTCCTGTATTTTGTGGAGCACAATTGGCATCCGCTTCTACGAACAGAATCTTAAGGACCTATGCATGGGTGAATGCAGTACAGCTGCAGCCTATGATCAAGGTTTTGCAAAAGGAAAAAACAGCTGCTGTGTCCGTCAAAAATCAACACTCCTTGCAAATATCAACAAACTTAAAGAAAGCAAACTTCGCTCTTTGCAATTCAAACATGGTCAATTTCTGAACAACCAGTTAAGCAAAGTGAACAATGATACAAGCGACGAACTAGCGCAATGGGCTAGCTTATACAACAATATCACAGAGAGCGACAACGATACTGCCATTCCATTTATAAACCGCTTTGCCTGTAGCAACGCAACGCGCAGCATAGAAGGAGGAACAGCCCCACTAGGATTTGCAATATTTCTCTCAATTGTTATGCGAGAACTGCTTCTATAACAGTCAAACTAAGTCTCATAGGCAAGATTGGGGGCGAGCCATTTTTCAGCTTCGCCAATCGACCAACCCTTACGAGCTGCATATATTTCAACTTGGTCTTTCATAAGTTTGCCAACGTGAAAATACCGAGCTTCGGGATGACAGAAGTAATATCCAGAAACAGCACTGGGAGGATCCATTGCAAAGGATTCCGTGAGACGAATACCCGTACGTTGTTGCACATTCATAAGATCCCAGATCTTTTGCTTCTCCGTATGATCGGGACATGCAGGATAACCTGGAGCTGGACGTATGCCTCGATATTTTTCACGAATCATATCATCAACCGTTAGCTTCTCATCACGGCCATAGCCCCACCAAACACGCACACGTTTATGCAAGCATTCAGCAAACGCTTCCGCCATGCGATCACCGAGAGCTTTGATCATAATTGCAGTGTAGTCATCATGCTTCTTTGTATAATGGTCTGCCCACTCCCCAACCTCAAGGCCCATCGTCACAGCAAAGGCCCCGATATAGTCATCCATCGTAGATTTTGCTTTTATAAAATCAGCAAGACATAATGGAATGTCTTCACTGTTTTTACGCTGCTGACGAAGAAAGCAGAGTTTTGCAAGCTCGACTCTCTGAATAGGATCAAGAATTCGAACATCCTCTCCCTCAGAATATGCAGGCCAAATACCAATGACACCTTGCGGTCCAAAACGATTGGAGTGCAAAACCTCTTGCATTAGCTTCTGCGCATCAGCAAAGAGATTTTTAGCTTGCTGCCCCCATTTTGGAGACTCAAAAATCTTTGGATAAATACCCTTGATACCCCAGGACCAAAAAAACGGAGCCCAATCTATGTAAGATGAAATCTCTTCGAGAGATATATCTGCCAACTCTCGAACCCCGACAAATTCCGGGCGTTCATTACTTGCACTAGCTACCTGCTTTTTCGCAACAGCTTCTGCAAAGGACCAATAGTCTGCTGCATTTTCTTTTTTGCGCCCCTTCTGACGCAAGCGTTCCTGCTCAGCTACTAGGTTTTTCTTATACTCTTCGTAATTGTCTGGATTCATCAGCCCGTTGCAAACACCCACCACACGCGAGGCATCTTCGACATGACAAACAGCATGCGAATAGTGGGGAGCAATCTTGATAGCTGTGTGTAGCGCGCTTGTCGTAGCTCCTCCAATTAGGAGAGGCAGATCAAGACCCTGCTTTTCCATTTCTTTGGCATTGTAGACCATCTCATCAAGCGAAGGTGTGATGAGACCACTCAGACCGATCACTTGGGCACCAATCTCTTTTGCAGTACTTAGAATTTTCTCGCATGAGACCATTACACCTAGATCTACAACTTTGTAGCTGTTGCAGGCTAGTACGACCCCTACGATATTTTTACCTATATCGTGCACATCTCCACGAACGGTTGCGAGCAGTATGGTTCCACGATTTGGGGTTTCGGCCCGATCTTTTTCCATGAAGGGTTGCAGGTAGGCAACTGCATGTTTCATCACACGTGCGCTTTTGACAACTTGAGGTAGAAACATCTTGCCAGCACCAAAGAGGTCTCCAACCTCTCGCATGCCATCCATCAAGGGACCTTCGATCACTTCGAGTGGCTTCTTAAACTGCTGTCTAGCCTCTTCGGTATCTGCAACAATAAAATCATCGAGACCATGCACAAGGGCATATGCAATGCGTTCATGCACAGCCTTAGAGCGCCACTCATCTTTTTTCTTTTCTTTGGCAGCAACATCCTGACTCAGGTTCTGAGCAAAAGTGATGAGAGCCTCGGTTGCATCAGGATTTTTGTTAAACAACACATTTTCAACATATTTCATCAAAGATGGATCAACTGATTCATAAACCTCAATCATACCAGCATTGACAATGCCCATGTTGAGCCCGCGACGTATACCGTGAAAGAGAAAGGATGTATGCATCGCTTCACGAACGCGATTTTGCCCACGAAAAGAGAATGAAACGTTACTAACACCACCACTCGTCAATGCATAGGGACAGGCACTTTTGATATCATGTACAGCTTCGATAAAGTCGACCGCATAGTTATTGTGTTCAGCAATCCCAGTACCGACAGTCAGAACATTCGGATCAAAAATAATATCGCAGGGATCGAATCCTATTTTCTCTGTTAGCAGCTTATAGGCTCGTTGGCAGATACGAAGTTTATCCTCGCGACTTGCGGCTTGCCCTTGCTCATCGAAGGCCATGACGACGAGTGCGCATCCGTACTGTTTGACCAATGCCGCTTTTTCTAGAAAGGCAGCTTCACCTTCTTTGAGAGAAAGTGAATTGACAATACCCTTACCCTGCAAGCACTGCATTCCAGCTTCGAGCACTTCCCACTTGGAACTATCGATCATGATTGGGACGCGAGCAATTGCAGGTTCGGTTGCGACTAAATTTAGAAAGTGACGCATGCAAGCTTTACTATCGAGCAGACCCTCGTCAAAATTGATGTCAATGATGTTGGCACCATTTTCAACTTGCTGACGAGCGACACTAAGGGCCCCTTTGAAGTCATTCGCTTTAATCAGTTGGCAAAAGCGAGGAGATCCCGTCACATTCGCACGTTCTCCAACCATGATAAATAGAGAATCTTGGGCCGTGATAGCAAGAGGTTCTAGCCCAGAAAGTCTTGTTTTTTTCTCTACAACAGGAACGACATGGGGCGCATAAGGACTCAGTCGACGTACGATTTCGCGAATGTGAGCAGGCGTTGTACCACAGCATCCTCCCGCAAAATTAAGCAGACCTTCCTCAGCAAATTCTTCTAATTGACCAGCAGTGTCTTGTGGAAGTTCGTTGTAACCGGTTGCGCTCAGCGGATCGGGAAGGCCTGCATTGGGATAGCAATGTATGAAGCAGTCACTGATGCGGGCAAGTTCTTTGATATAAGGACGCATGTCCTTTGCACCAAGCGCACAGTTGACTCCAACTGCAAAGGGACGTGCATGTCGTACTGAGTTCCAAAAGGCCTCGATCGTTTGCCCTGACAAGGTACGACCAGAACGATCCGTAATTGTGACTGAAATAATGACAGGCACTCTACGGTGACCTTCATTAAAGAATTTTTCGATCGCAAACAAACAGGCTTTTAAATTCAAAGTATCAAAGACAGTCTCGGGTAAGAGAAGGTCGACTCCTCCTTCGATCAGGGCCTTGGTTTGTTCATAATATGCTGTCTGCAGATCTTCAAAATTTACATCTCGACGTTCAGGACAGTTGACATCAGGTGAAAGCGAACATGTTTTGCTGGTGGGCCCAAGCGATCCTGCAACAAAGCATTTGCGTCCCGGATGTTTTTTCTCAAATTCGGATGTCACACCTTTGGCCAAGCGCGCTGCCGCAACATTGAGTTCATAGCAGAGTGATTCGAGTCCATAATCTTTTTGCGAAATGCTCGTCGAATTGAATGTATTTGTTGAGATAATATCGGTACCGGCTTCGAGATATTGCCAGTGAATATTTTTGATAACATCCGGTCTTGTTAGAACAAGAAGGTCATTGTTCCCTTTAAGGTCGTTTGCATAGTTTTGAAATCGTTCGCCACGAAAGTCCGCTTCTTGAAGAGAGAACCCCTGAATCATGGTTCCCATACCACCGTCGAAGAACATTATTCTTTGTGAAAGGCATTCTCTTAGATCCGTTTCCGTATGCGAAAATGACATAGTGCTCGAGCCCCATCAAATCCCATTATTGCAACCACTGACTCCGAAGCTACCACCAGATTCGTAGCAACACGAATATTGCTCGGTACAACTTACGGGCGTTGAGCAGGTTCCTCCCCATTTACCCATTTGACATGCTGATTTGACGGCACAGCTGCCGGGATTGGGTCCATTTTGAGGGTAGTAGGCACCTGCTGGTGTAAGTGGGGTTACAGATTCAATCCAACCACCAGGCCCACAACCAAGAGTAGGATTAGATATAACTTTGTATTCATACTTAAACTTTGACCAATTCCAAACCCAAGCGGAACTTGGAGAGCCCTGCGACCAATCGATCGGAACATTTTGGCACCAGACAGGACAGCAGAGTATGTTTCCAGTCGCATCTGTGCCACGGTAACGGTAATTCGATGCACACGTCTTAGCAGCAGCTGTGCAACTGCAACTTGTTCCGGTGCATCCTACAGGAAGCTTATGAGGTGGAAGGCATTTGCAAATCGGTTCTCCACCTTTCATTCCCGTCATCGTATAGTTGGGTGGACATGTCGCTACAGATTCAGATCGCGGAACTTCAGCAATAGAAAGCGTAATGGCACCCCTTGCGGAAAAAAGTTTACCAGGATCGTAGAAGATTTCATCCGGGGGATAGTTATCTATAGTATTAGCCCATACTCCTCTTTGAGAAATCCCCGGAACATAGCGAATTTGATAACGCAGATGAATGGACTGTGCAGAAAGACAGGTTGTTGGGGTAGCAGTGGGAGCAGAGCGTTGCATCAAAGCGAAAAATATTAGGCCCCAAAGATTACCAGGATCAAGATTTGAAACATTGGCGAATCCCAAAGTATCCAATGGTGCGCATGTAGCCCAGAAATATGTGCGCACTTCGACATTACAAGTATTGCGATCCGGGCGATTGTCACGTGAGCATGGCGCACCATCGACAAGCCTATAGAGCGCTGGCCGCGCATCCTCACCTGAAACCAATGCGCGTTGAATGCGACTTGTTGTAATCGACGAAGAGTCCGAAAGTTGCCCAAGCAAGTCAAAGCTAACTTGTTTGGTAAAATCTGTATCCGAGCATGCACTATTAGTCGCCTGAGCTTCTCCTTGAGAGCGCAAGCATTTTTTCAACTGACCGTTACCCAAGCTGCTCCCATAGTCTGCGCTTGCACGTAAGGCAGCAGGGTTTTGCAACGTACGCTCAACAAGACGAGCAATAGACCTTATTTGTAACCTCTGTTGAAGTTTGCGAACCATCAGCTGCTGTTGACTCAAAAAGACAGAGACACCTCCTGCAACAACACTAAAGACACCGACTGCGACCATCAGCTCTACAAGAGTGACGCCTGCATTTTTTTTCAATTTTGTGAAAAACATTTGTAGCCCTCGCAGAATCTTTGGAACGCTTCAATTATTGGATCACCTTGCTAGCACCTAGATAGGACGACAGCACTTTAGCGTTTTTGGAGAACAGACAAGACCCATTTTATAGCCTTGATTCACAGAAACTCTGTGATCATCACCATCACCCATTAGCAATGTATATGCAGCGGGTTGAACAAGGTCGTTGATTTGCCGATATCCACCTGCACTTCGTGTATCCGCTGCTTCATTGGATCCGCAACTCCAAGTTCCATCTTGCTTAGGCATCGTACAGTTGAAAGTACAATCGGTACGACTATCATCTTGGGTCCAATAACCTGCAGGGCAGACAGCAGCCTGACCTATGGTTCCCGTCGCCACGGGACTAACACAATCATAAGCATCATTGACACTCACACAATTCGCTCGCCCATCCGTCGTCAAACCACGAAAGACAGTATTAGGATCAGAGCAGGTCAATTCAGGAGCTAAAATCAATCGACAAACTGGACCTCTCGAGCCTGAAACTCCTGTCGCAACGTATGGTGGCCGACACTCACACAAGGGACGACCTTGTCTGCTAAAGCCGATAACAACTGCGCCTGGATAACAGCTGTTGTTCATCCATGCCCCCAAGATATCTTTGACTTGATGCATAAAGAAATGAGTAGAAGCAGGGAGTGGAGGAAAGGGATTTCCTAGTTCTGGCAGTGGATTTGGAGTGATTTGCGAAACCTGGTAAGCTACATGAATTTCAGAGGCCTGTGTACAAGGTGCAGAAGTTTCGCAAACTCCGTACCAAAATGTGACAGCCTTGAACATGCAAAGCTTTGATCCCAATGTACAGCGAACCCCATCTGCATTGTAATAGATTGGATTATTGGCATCCCCTGAAGTCACTAGTCCAGAATCATTGCTCGTATACATGGCGTAGTTCAAAGCAAAATAATTTGGAGCCGCTGGGTTATGCTGAGTCAGTTGGGTGGTGCACCCATTGCCAAACCCAAGTAGACACTGTGTCAGGGGACTTACAACACAGCTTGGACCAGGCGCGATGCAAAGTGCATTGCCGCTGCCATCATTCATAACACTTGCATAGATTGAACCTGGATTTTTTAATTTATTTTCAATGTCTTGCGCTATGAATTGATAAGCTGTTTTAATACGCGCTCGACGCTGAGCTTTAAAAGTCTGAGAGAAAAACTGGGACACACCCACAACAATGACACCGATCAACCCAAGGGCGATCATTGTTTCCAGAAGCGTAGTTCCCTTTTGCAGACGCAGACGAATTGAGTCTATTGAGACCTTCAGCATAATGCTCCACCCATCGATGAGTTGGCTGGAAATGACTTTTCTACAAATTTTCTAATAGAATAGCATGAGTACAGAGCATGAGTCTGCATCTTCGCAAGTGCTGACGTCGAAGAATCTATCGAAAAGAACGAGCCGGGTTGTAGCCGCTCGACGAATCGTCTATATAACTAGCATCCCGATAGAACGAAAGCATTCACTCGAACAAGGGTCTGGCCTAGCAAAGAACCCGATAAGAAATGGGATTCATTATGTGGAAAATAAAGCAACGTCTGACGAGCCAAGCGGAACCCGAACTGGGAGTCGGCCTCGTCTCCAAAGTCGACCCTAAAAATGGCATTCTTGAGGTCGTCTACCCACAGACGAATTCAAAACGTATTTATTCTCTTATGAGAGCACCCGTGCGGAGATTCACCGCACATATTGGTCAAAAAATATACGATGCGAATGCAGAGGCCTTCGTTGTCGACCGCATTGAAGACGAAGATGGAATTCTTAAATACACATGTGGTGACAAAATCATCTGGGAGTATGAACTCACCCAGAAAGACGAAACCCTATCAACGGCCCTGAGCTACCTATTTTCTGGGCAAGTATCTCGCTACCAAGCTTTTGACTTACGTCGTGATGCCTGGCTTCTTAAAAGCAAGCACCTTGCTTTACCAGCAAAAGGACTACTTGGTGCGCGAGTTGAACCAATCCCACATCAGCTTTTTATTGCTTGGGAAGTTTCTCAGCGATTGTTTCCACGCGTGCTACTTGCTGATGAAGTCGGTTTAGGAAAGACCATCGAAGCTGGTTTGATTTTTTCAAGGCTTCGCGTGCTTGGGCGTGCTGAAAAGGTACTCGTTCTCGTACCTCCAAGTTTGGTGCATCAGTGGGTTGCAGAAATGTACCGACGCTTTGGTGAGCTCTTCACTATTATCGACCAAGAGAGATGCCAAGAGGATGAATCGACGCATGACATGTCAGCGTTCGATGCCAACCAAAAAATGATTTGCTCCTTAGAATTCATCGCAAATGACCCACAACGTCTAGAACAAGCTTTAGCAGTTAGCTCTTGGGATCTCATTATTATTGATGAAGCTCACAAATTAGAATGGTCTGAAGACGCACCCAACAGTCTATGGACGCTTGCTAAAGCACTCAGCCAAAAAACTCAGGCCTTGCTCCTCCTCACAGCAACTCCACACCAAAGAGGAACAGCAACTCAATTTGGATTGTTGCATCTTGTTGATCCCGTCAACTTTTCTGACTTTGATTTATTCTTGGACAAGCTTGCAAGCATGAAAGAACTCAATACATGCGTGCAGAAAATTCATAGCGGCGAACTCCAAGATGCAAAACGCATGATTCAAAAGCTTTTTCCTGACGATGAAGATTTGCATCAGTCCTTGGAAAAATTAAATTCGAAAAACACCTCAAGTCTTATCTCAGCTCTGATAGACCGTCACGGCACTGGACGTGTTTACTTTCGTAATCGTCGACAACGCATTCAAGGATTTCCTGTTCGCACACTCAAATCTATTCCACTTGAAATTTCGGAAGAATACGCAACACACCTCAGCGGTGTGAATGCCAAAGAAATTCAAGACCGGCACTTGGTGGACTATGCAACGGGACGCGGCTTTCAAAGAACATTCGATGCTCATCCCAAGGATGACGCCCGCTTCCGCTGGCTCAAGGAATACGTCTCAACTTTAAAAGAGAAGGTTCTTATTATCTGTGCTGCAAAAGAGCGTGTGGAAAAAGTTGCGCAATTTTTGGATCCCAATTACCAGCAAGCAGCCCAACGCAAAGTTGCCATTTTCCATGAGGGACTTTCCATACTCGAACGCGATCTTCAAGCAGCATGGTTTGCACGTGAAGATGGAGCCAAAGCTTTGATTTGTAGTGAAATTGGAGGTGAAGGACGCAACTTCCAATTTGTGCGTAAGCTCGTACTTTTCGACATACCAATGCACCCAGATTTATTAGAACAACGCATAGGTCGCTTGGATCGTATTGGACAAGGCAAAGAAATCGAAATTCTTGTACCGTGGCACAAAGACACCCCTGAAGAAGCGCTTTTTAGCTGGTACGAATCAGGTTTGAATGCTTTTTCTCAGGTTTGGAATGGTGCAGCAACAATCTTGGAAGACTACAGCGAAGAGTTGCTAGCAATCTTTGCTCAGTTTTTGCCGACCCATCCCAAGTATGCGACACGCAAAAAAGCTTTGGCAAAGCTTATCACAGACACACAAAAAAGTGCTGAACGTGTACGCCGCGAAATCACTGATAATACAGACGCACTTGTCGATCAGAACTCTTTCCATGAAGCCAGAGGAAGCAAACTTCTTGAGGCTATCGACACCTGCGATGATGACACATCTCTTGAGTTTTTCATTCATGAAGCATTCAACTACTATGGTGTAGATTACGAAGACTATGATGCCAATGGATCTCTTCTTGTCAAAGGTGACTCTCTCGCATTTATCGAGGAGTTTCCACTCGCTAAAAAAGAAGAAAACATCACACTATGCTTCAATCGCAGAACCGCTCTTGCACGCGAAGAAATGATCTTTCTAACACTTGACCACCCCCTTGTTGAAGCTACCTTCGATCATGTGATTCAGCACAATGAAGGGATTGCTAGTATTTGTCGTTGGGATCATAGCCCCTTTGGCAAAGGTGCTTTAATTCAACTCTCCTTGATCGTCGAAGCAAAAGGCCGCAAAGAATTGCAACTGGACCGCTACTTGCCACTAATGGTCAAGACCGCAATCTTCAACCATAAAAGCGAAGCGATCCCCCAAGACAAACTTAAGGATCGAAACAAGTTTCTTAAAGAAATCACCGATAAAGCTTTCTTGGAAAAACTTGGCGACCTCAAACCTATCATCATGCCACCGATCGAACGTATTATGCTTAAGTTCAGCACCTGGCTGCAGCAAGAGAAAGACAAAGCTAAGGTTTTAGCTCGAGAAAAAACACAGGCTGAGATTGATCGCCTAAGTTACTTAGCACGAGTCAATAACAGTGTCTCGGAAAGAGAGATTGAAGCCATGAAGAGCATGCAAAAAGAAATCATGGACGCTCTTGAAAACGCAAACTCTCGCATCGATGCAATTCGAGTGATCTTGACGACTTAGTTTGTTGCATTAAAAAATCTGTTTCAACAGACCTATCTTACCTGAATTTTTGAGCCTCTGTTGAAACAGCAAGCATCTAAAACAACTCACATTTTCACTCAAATTTAAGAAAAAATAAAAAACTCCGATAGGCTCCTGTATCGTGGATCTTTGCGTCCAAACGTTCGCAACGGTGATCGCTTAACTGTTTAGAAAGGATGACTCACATGTGCCGCTCAAATCAAAACCACTCAACAGTATTTAAGCTATTCTGCCTTATGCTTTTTCTCACCTCTTGCGAAGGCGCAATAAAAGCGAAGTCAAAAATCACAAATACTTTCACATCAAATGTTTCAGTGCAAGATACAAAAAAGATCGATAAAGACAAATTAGCAACTTTCACAAGCAACTATTCAAATGTGACAATAGATGACAGTTCGTTTAAATTTAATTTTGCTCTCTCCGATTTCATATTATCAACATACAAACAAACCGCCGACGAGTACCTCAAAAAGAACAATAAAAATCTACTCACCTTCAGCTGTGGATACAAAATCAAAGACAGCGATGCCTCCGCAAAAACTTGCAGCGATTTGAACAGCATTCTATTTGATAGCAAAGGTGCATTTTCATGGCAGGTTTCAATTCCAAACAATAGCTATATCTTCACTTTTTCGATCACTGATGATACGGGCACTATTTTAAATTTTGACATACAGATCGTCTCTAATATCACCTTTCTCCCCATCGCTCTCACGATAGCAAAAGACCAGGATCCTCTTTATACTCAAGGCCCAGTTACTTTAAACTGGACCACAGAGATTCAAAAATCTGATCTTTGGACTGCCTTAACAGCCCTTCTCACTCCTAGCTATGAAGTAAACTACTGCTCTGACACTTGCGGCTCAGACAATTGCTCAACCGCAACTTCAGTCGCATATGGCAATAATTCTTCATCGATTACAATCACTAGCGATGGATCATACGTTGCATGTCTACGTGCTAAAATAGCAAGTTCGAGTACATCTTGGGTTAGCTCTGCATCCATTGTAGTGAATACAACAAGCCCCAACATTACTGCAGTCAGTATTGATTCAGGAGCTGCATCTACAACATCAACGACTGTTAACGTAAGCATTACGTCATCAAATGCGCTAACTAACGCTTCTTATTGCCTACGAGAAGACACAACCGTAGGATCTTGCTCTTGGTCTACTTGGAGCTCAGGTTCTTCAAATACTTATTCGTATACATTTACAAACGGCACGCAAGGAACTAAAACTATTTATGCTTGGCTTAAGGATGTATCTGGAAGCATATCTTCAAGCAACAGCGATACAATCACCTACACCGCACCTGGTGCAGCAATCATGGCCACCAGCAAAGTTCAATACTTGCCTTTCACTGCAAGTGACAACGGAACGCAATACAGCAGCGGCCAACTCGTAGAATGGCGTGACTCTCGACATGGAGCTTCACCTTATATTCTTTCCCTTAGCGGAGCAGGAACAGCTCCATCTATTGTCGATCTTCCTAATACAACATACAAGGGTTTTACTACAGTCGACAATATAGCCTACTTAACTGACAACGATATTGCAACGCGAGCAGACATGCCTTATGGCAACAATCAAGCAATGACATTCGCATTTATAACGAAAGCATTCACTAGCATAAGTTATACAGTCGATCCAGGTGGTGGATGTTACAGAACCTATCAAGTTAGGCCAATTTTTGCGGGTACTAGCGATACAATCTTTGAAGAAATGTGTGACGACAGAGGTTATTCTGGCTCAAGTGCTCCTACTACAGATTGGCGAGTGACTGTTTTGGTCATTCCATCTAGTGGGGATATCAAAATATTTACAAACGGAACCCTACTTACTCCCAGTGCACCACAAGCAATTATCGCAACCACAGCAAGGGTGGCCTTTTATGTTAACAACAGCAATTATGGCGTTGTAGATCCAGGAGCTTCGTATGCATATCTCGGTATTTGGGATCAGGCCCTGAGCGATAACGATGCTGTAACGCTCAGCAACTATTTGACTAGTACTTACTTGACTCCTTAACACGTGAGAAGACTAGGACAACTCGGGTCGAGTAACTCTGACCAATATCGTTTGTGGAACTCCACGTAGGTCTTCTAAGAATTCAGGTTTGTACGCTCCTACATCAGTAACAACATATCCAATTGATGCGTTTGTTCCCAGATACTGAGCTTCAATATTCACTCCGTATTTTGCAAAGAGACCGTTGATCGCAGCCAAAATGCCAGGAATATTTTCATGGATGTGATAGATACGTGTCAGCCCTCTCTGTAAAACAGGAATAACCAGATTGGGGAAGTTAACGCTCCCCAAAGAACAACCACGATCCCAGTAGTCGAGAAAACGTGAGACAATAGTTTCACCAATATTCTTTTGTGCCTCAAGCGTACTGCCCCCAATATGAGGAGTAAGAATGACATTAGGCATCGATTGAAACTCACAAACGAATGGTTCATCATTGGAGCGAGGTTCACGTGGATAAACGTCGAGTGCAGCTCCGATAAGTTTGCCACTGCGCAAATTTTTTGCAAGGGATTCAAGATCTACAATATGCCCTCGGCTCAGATTCAAAAATATACTTCCCTCTTTCATTTGCGTAAACTTTGCTTCGTCAAAGAACATAGTATTTTCACTGCGCCCATCGACATGAAGACTCACAACATCTGCTAAATTCAATAGTGTTTTAAGCTCTGCACAACGTTTGGCATTACCGAGAGAAACACGTTCTATCAAATCAAAATAGTAGACCTGCATCCCCAAACTTTCTGCAACAATCGAAAGCTGTGAACCGATATTCCCATATCCGATAATACCAAGTTTTTTGCCACGCACCTCACAGGCTCGCGTCGTACTCTTGTCCCAAATACCTTTGTGCAATTTGTCACTTTTTTCAAAAACCTGTCGACAAAGCATGATAATATGACCAGCTGCAAGCTCAACAACACTACGCGTACTCGAAAAAGGCGCATTAAAGACAGCAACACCATTTCTAGCTGCTGCTTCGAGCTCAATTTGATCGGTGCCAATGCAAAAAGCCCCCACACTGAGCAAAGTCTTTGTAGATGCTAATACGCGTGGAGTCACCTGAGTCTTGGAACGCACTCCCAAAAAATGAACTCCGTTCAACCGTTGTATAAGCTCATCCTCGTCGCAAGCTCCTTTCACCGTTTCAACGGCAAACCCACGTTGACGCAGAGCTGTCACTGCAACAGGATGTACATTTTCAAGCAAAAGCACCTTGATATCTTCGTTAGATTCTACCTGCGCAGACTTCGGTAGCATCTGCAAAAATTCAGTAAAGTTTGCAACCACTTTATCTGCACTTTGAACAATATCGAATCGGGTAATATTTTCAGTAAATGCAAAAAACTGACAGTTTTTGTTTATCTGTGCGATTTCTAAATCAGTAAACCCATCACCAAGCACAACTCCGTTTCCAAAATGACCCCAAGCTGAAACAACATGAGCTTTTCCGGATGTTTGTGCGAGAGGATTGCTCGAATCACATCCAACCACCTTGCGGCTAAAATTGTAGAGCAAGTCGTTCGCATAAACATGGTCCTCACGCAGACCCAAAATGCGAATAACAGGAACTATAAGCTCTCGAAAGCCACCAGAGACAATGTAGATACGATCCGCATATTTTTTAAGGAAAGAACGATGCAACCAAAACGAATCGGTGATGCGTTTTTTGAGCTCTTCAATTGCCAGAAGTATGTGCTCTTCACGAAGAGAGAGCAACGCGAGGCGTTTTTGAATAGCAACGCTGAAATCCAAACGTCCAGACATAGCCTCTTCGGTAAGGGTTGCAATCTGGTCACAGACTGCTTTTTGGTGAGCGCTGTCGTGCAAAGAAATTTCTGCGAGGATTTCAAGGGTCTCTCCCTTGATGATCGTGTTATCAAAGTCAAGAACCAAGAAATCTGGCATATTCACAGTGGACTCCTAGGCTAAGTGTTTTTACAAACTGGCTAAGCAGGCGATCCCTCGGCTCCACTTCGTTCCGCTCGGATGACGAACTTCTTTTCAACTAGCTGAAGAATCGATTTTCTTGCTCACCCACAATGATAAACGTGGTTCTTTTAGAAAGCTCTTTTAATTGTTCGGCGCCAACATAGGTGCAAGCTGAACGTATACCACCTAGGATGTCCTTAATGGTATGCTCAACATCACCTCGATACGGCACAAGCGTTTGCTTACCTTCAGAGGCTCTATAGTCGGAAACACCACCAAAGTGGCGCTCCATAGCAGCTTCAGAACTCATGCCATAAAAGCGGAAGAATTTTTTACCATCGACATTGACGATGTCACCCTCACACTGATCGTGCCCTGCAAACATCCCACCCATCATTACAAAATCGGCGCCTGCACCGAAGGCTTTCGCTATGTCACCTGGACATACACAACCTCCGTCTGAAATAACCTGACCCTTTAACCCGTGCGCCGCATCTGCGCACTCAATGATTGCAGACAGCTGAGGATAACCAACACCTGTTTTCACGCGTGTCGTGCAGACGCTTCCAGGACCTATTCCAATCTTAACGATATCGGCACCAGACAGAATGAGTTCTTCAACCATTTCACCAGTAACAACGTTTCCTGCAATAATGACTTTACTTGGAAAAGTTGCTCGAGCTTTTTGTACAAATTCAACGAATCGTTCGGTATACCCATTCGCAACGTCGATACAAATAAACTGCAATTTTGGAAAAGCTTGGATGATCTCCGAGAGCTTTGCAAAATCGTTATTCGTAATACCGGTACTGACTGCTATAGAATTATAGATAGAGTCTGGGCACTGCGTGAGGAAATTGTGCCAGTCTTTCATGCTATAGTGCTTGTGAATTGCTGTTATGAATTTATGCTCAGCAACTTTTCTTGCCATAGCAAAGGTCCCTACTGTATCCATATTTGCAACTACAATAGGCACACCTTCCCACTCAAATTCAGCATGACGAAAGCTAAACTTGCGGCTAAGAGAAACTTCTGACCGACTATTGAGAGTCGATCTTTTGGGACGAATCAAAACGTCTTTAAACCCTAACTTTGGCTCAGCTTCTATTCTCATGTTACAGGCTCCAATTTTGCGTTATAAGATTCTTTAACAAGCTTTTCTAAACCTTGACGAGGCTGACTTACCAAGTCTTCACTAATCACGAAAAAATCACGACCAGTGTTGTGCTGAATAAGTTTGAGCCCATACTCAAAACTCTGGAAAAGATTTTTACATAGTTGATCAACACTAACCCCATCACTCTTTGCTTGTCGAACAAGGTACTGAACGGCCGCCTCATCAAATTTGATGCTCATAGCATGGTCGTTTGCAAAGCTCTTTTCGAACTCACGGATGAGTTTGATCTCACTATGATGATCATCTTGGAGGCTTTGCAGCAAACGCTTCAAAAAGCCTTGTGGATCACGAATAAGATCCGCTGAGACTTCGAGTTCGAGGATATTGGTGGAGGGAAGGTGGTATTTGTAATCTCGCAAAATTCCTTCGAGAATGGTCATTAGACCACGAGCACCCGTTTTTTCAGCCACCGCTCTTTGTGCAATGCTATGCAAAGCGCAGTCTGTAAACCTCAAAGTTATACCGTAGGCTCCAAAACCTCGGATGTATTGCTGAATGATCGACCCTTCGGAGTTTTTCAAAATACTAAAAAGCGCCTCGGCATCCAGATCCTGACATGCAACACGTACCGGTAAGCGCCCAATGAACTCTGGTTCGAAACCAAAATCGATAAAGTCTTGAGTAGTCAGAGAAAGAGCGTCAATGTCAGTTTCTGTTGTTTTGTTAAGACGCTGAAACCCTATTGCAGACTGATTGAGACGCTTAGCTGCGATCGCATTAAGACCAACAAAAGCCCCACTCACAATAAACAAAATGTGACGCGTGTTAACTACATTGCGTTCGATTTTGCCCTTCTGTTGCATCTCGAGAAAAGCTTGCATTTGAGAAGCAGGATCATGACTGCCTTTCAAATCAATTTCCGTTTCTTCCATAAGTTTGAGCAACCCCATCTGCACGCCACGGCCGCTCACATCTCGACTCATACTGCCTGCTGTCGGACTTGCCAATTTGTCTGCTTCATCAAGATAGACAATACCAAACTGAGCCTTTTGTATATCCCCTTGAGCCTGGTGTACCAAGTCTTTGATCAAATCATCGACATTAGCTCCCACATAACCTGTCTCACTGAAACGCGTGGCATCCGCTTTGACGAAAGGCACTCCAATGAGCTTGGAAATTTGCCGAACCATGTAGGTCTTACCAACACCGGTCGGACCCAAAATCAAAACATTTTGTTTGGAATAATTTTCATCGATGGAACCATCGCTGTTTTTCAAATAATGACGCACTTGGTTGTAGTGATCACAGACTGCAATACTGAGAGCTTTTTTTGCTTCATCTTGCCCAATCACAAAACGGTCCAAGTATGCTTTGACAGCTTTAGGCTTGTGATCAAAATTGAGATCAATAGGCTGTCTTGAAATTTTTTCCGATGCCCCCTCGTCTTTTGCACGGAAAGGAAATTCCTGTGCGAGGATCTTCACCTGTCCGCCAAAGCGCTTCTTTACGAAGTCTTCAAACTCTTTCTGAATATCTTCAGGCTTCGGTATCTCTCTCTCGCTCATGATTTTATTTTTTCCTCTGAATTTGCTAACGGCTCTGGTATTTTGTGGCGGACTACTTGGTCGCCGCCGAGGCTGAATTATACGGATTTATGAAACGAAGGAGAACTTCATATTGAAAACAAATAAAACACGCCAACCCTTTGACAAATACAAGTACTACCATTTGTCTGTTCAATCCCCTGAAGCTGATGTCTCCTTTATGCAAGACACCTATCGCAGCCTACGATCTAAGAAGGCGAAAATTCTACGAGAAGACTTCTGCGCAGCATTCGCCAATTGTTGCAGTTGGGTTGAGCAGGGAAGCTCCTTTACCGCCTACGGTGTCGATATAGACCCTGAGCCAATTGCGTACGGCAAAAAAAACTATCTATCCAAATTAAAACCATCCGCGCAAAAACGTGTTCAAGTTCTCAAACGGAATGTATTGAGCACAAAGCTTCCTGCAGCCGACATTATCTGCGCACTCAATTTCAGCTACTTTTGCTTTAAAGAGCGCAACACTTTGGCAAAGTACTTTCGTTCAGCCTATAAGACCCTTAAAAAAGATGGGATACTTGTCATGGATTGCTTTGGTGGCAGCCAGTGTCAGGAAGCAAATATCGAAGAAACTGAGCATGAAGAACATGGATTCAGCTACTTCTGGGACCAAGATTCTTTTGATCCGATTACCCATCACGCCCAGTTTTACATTCATTTCAAACGCAAGGGCGAAGCCCGACGTAACAAAGTCTTCTCTTATGACTGGCGTATGTGGACTATACCTGAGTTGCGCGAACTACTGAAAGAAGCTGGATTCAAAGATACTAAAGTTTACTGGGAAGGCACTACCCGTGATGGCGAAGGCAACGGAGTCTTCAAAGCGACCGAAGTTGGTGAAGAATGCGAATCCTGGATTGCGTATATCGTTGCATCTAAATAGAAAAGATTGATCGTCATCTCGACCAACGTCTGCATACGCAGACGGAGTAAATCATATCGATTGAACTCGAGGTGACAAGGTCACTAGAAGTGCCAAATCCTGCCTATATTGCAATCATGATAGAATTGAATGTGTAGTGAAGATTGGTGGAGGCTAGGAGAGTCGAACTCCTGGCCTTTGGAATGCAAATCCAACGCTCTACCAACTGAGCTAAGCCCCCATCAGAAGTGTTGGAAATGTGCCTTAATTTGGGAGGAAATGCAAGTGACTATTTCTGCTGCCAAGTTTCTTTTTGATAATTCGGGTCTGCGCTGTTTTTTTATCGGTGCCATGCTAGTTGCATGTGGACCCAACAAAACCCCGAAAAAAGAGGTTATTCCAGCTACAAAGATCGAGAGAGACTTCAGTCTTAGCTCTGAAAAAAATGGAATACCGCTCCGCTTCCTCCTCGCAGTCGCCCAACTTGAATCACGATTAAACCCAAATCCAGCTATCGCCCTTTATGGAAACAAAGCCAGCGGCCCAGAATCCCAACAGACCGCCTTTGGTCTAAGTCGCAAAACACTGGGCATAGAATCCCACGCTGAAGCTGATCAGCTCTCCGTTCAAGTGGAAGCCTATGCTCAATGGCTAGCCAGCAAAATAGCGGATCTTCACCTACCAAAAAACCCACAAAGCGCCGAAGAAAAATTCACATGGATCTGGGCCATAGCCCAACAACAGCGACTCACTCAACCTCCACAGAGAAACCTACAGGCTCTCTTTGCTCGCGAGCTCATCGACACTCTCAACCAAGGATTCACCCTCACTAGCCACGAAGATGGTGTGATTCTGCAGTTTCCAAAAGAAGCACCCGAGTTGCTAGTCAGGGACCTTCGCCAAGTATCACAAGACCTCCTGGCACTAAATACACGCCAGTCTCAGGCATTCTCAGCATCCAGATTTCCACTTTCATACGGCACCAAAACAGTAACTGAGGCCATCCCCTCGGGAATAGAGGTGATTCACTGCCCTTTTGCTCTCTCTTCCTGCCTCAACCTAATCAGTGGAGATCCAGGCGCCCTCCCCTTACAAACGCACTATGTGATTCCTTCTGACAATCGTGTTGTTCAAAGCCCCCTGCAGGTCGCCGAACAGGATGTACCACTACTGACAATTCGTGCTGACGGAGTCGTTGAACAGCAAAATAAAATTTTCATCATGCTGACTGGACTATCGGGAAAGATCACAAATGGCATTCGCTCCGATGCAAACCCTGCATGGATTAGCAAGCAGCAACTCTATCAACTTGGAGAACTCATCAGCCACATCTGCAACACCATCGAGGAAAAGTACCAGGACAAGAAACCATTCAAAGACAAAGAATGTTCAACCGTAGGAAAATTTGTTCACTTCCGAGCGCCTAATGCAAATGAACTGTATCATTGGGGTGAAATTAGTGACTTTGATAGCAATATCTTCACAACCTATGCCCAATCCGCAACAGGCCTAGGAGGCGAAACATCCTTTCAATTTGCATCTCCAGAACAAATTTATGAGGCAGGAGCACCTATTCAATTTCAACTTCATTTTCAACCAAGCGTGCAACAGCTAACCATCGAAAGACTTGTACGATGTCCAAACCACCAAGTTGTTTGGTCTACGGTTGCTAAAGAAGAGGCCCGAGCACTGACGAGCCTTAGCTTTGAAAAAGCATTATGGGATGCTGGACCAAATGGAAATGGGGAACAGTACTTCCGAGCTAAGGTATACGAAAAGGATGGAAGTTTGTTAGGATGGGCAAGTGCACGCGTACTACTAAAACACTTCGAACCAACACAAGTATCTGCTGAAAATAGCGAGTGCCCTAAAAGTTAAGACCTACTTTTGTAAAAACAAATCTTGCGCTATCCAAAAACTTCATCATCATTGCATCAAATAAATGATGCTAAAAATATCGAACCAACCGCAAAATCAAAACCTTCGCAAGATCCGTATAAAAAACAGCTACTATAGACAATTGCACAAAAATAAATTTCTATATCACATTCTCCATCGACCGAAGATCAGTGACGTCTGCATAGCAAATCTCATCCTACAATTTGGATACAAATGACACTTCGCTACACTTGGTGTGACAAGAATGATGTTATCAAAGTAGGCTCAATAGCTACGGCCAAACGAGATAGCGTCCCGTATAAACCTCATCTCGATTTGCTCCAACACGTTCCGCAACTCGCTTCTGCAACAACACATCTCTACTACGAACAAACGTGGTTTGATGTTCTGAATTTTCTAGCTGCAAGACATTCGGATTTCGCCGACCAAGACTCTTAACCGTTTCGATGCTACCTTCTTTCCAATCATCGTTTTTTGTGAACTTGAGTTCAACACGATCGGTCGGAAGTATTTCGTGATCTAGTTTGGGCGGGCGTCGCTTGATTCGCATCAACTGCCCAGTATGAAAATCTTTATAAGTCACGTAGTAAGCATTTGTAGGAACACGTGCAACATCCATTATGACTCCTCAGTGTAGGTCATAGATTTTTCGGAAGTCTGAGGAAAAGCTTAAGATCGACCAAAGAGGCATGGATGAATTATGAGAGGAAGCTAAAAGCTAGATGATTTCACGCCCGGCAATAAAACCCGTACTACGGGTATTACATCCACAGGTACGGTTGCCTGCAGATTCGAATAGCTGATGACATGCAATACATGTACGTACTTTGATTTTGATAGGAGCCAAATTGGCGAGTCTACGAGCCTGATTTTTAAGTTCTATGTCCTTAACAACAGACGGAGGAAGACGTTTTATTTTATTATTTCTAAATTCATCCATTTTTATTACTTCCATGGAGATCAATTCGAAATTTGATTTTTTGCAAAAAGACGAGCTTATACATATTGCATGATTTTTTATAAAAGTCAATAATATCGGCGCTTAGAAATCCCTATGAACTACGCATTTCTAACAGCTTAATGAATACAAATGAGGACTTACGTGAAAACAGAAATAGAACTTAGTAAGCGTCTAGGCCAACAAAAATTCAAACTTCTCTTCAAAGAAGAGAGCATTCAAGAAAGAATTGCCGTCCTTGCACAAGAGATCAATAGAGATTTCGCAAACTCCAACCCCCTCGTTATTATAGGAATATTAAAGGGAAGCTTTATTTTTATTGCTGATTTAGTAAGGAAACTCAACGTTCCTACAAACATCGAATTCATTGGGGCCTCTTCCTATTCAAAAACCCAATCGACTGGCACAGTTACCATCACACAGGCACTCACAACAAAAATCACAGGCAAAGATGTTTTGCTAGTTGAGGACATCGTTGATAGTGGAACCACCATAAAAGTTCTTCTTAAAATCCTCGGAGACCAAAAGCCTCGTCAAATAAAAATCTGCTCTCTCTTTAGCAAGCCCAGCAAAATCAGAGATCTGGACGCTTCCATCGACTACGTTGGATTTGAGCTCAAAGATGAATTTGTAGTGGGATACGGACTCGATTACGAACAAAAATATAGAGAACTCGCTCACGTCATCGAACTTCTCGACGTTGAGTAGGTCGTATTGACTGGCACTCAGCTACAGACCTAAGATCAAACTGCTGCACCAATCACAAACACGACCCTTGCTGGCATCTAGAAAAACAATCCAACTATTTTTTCAACTCATAACCTTTGATGACAGATAGATTTGCCTTGTTTCTCTCATCCCTAAGACGATCTTGATTTTTCCGATTGCGCTCTTTTAACTCTTCAAAATTAGGCGAATGCTGCAACTTTACTTTTGCACGCTGTCCCTCTGCACGAAATTTGGAAAGGCTAATGACTTTAGATTGATCGTTATTGGTCTTCATGAATTTTCCCTCCGTTTTCACAGAAAGCTATATCAAGGAACATGCCAAGAAAACATCCCTCGCTCACAAATTTTTTAGTTATAGAAGCAGTGTCTTACATTTATTACCAAATTATTACGTAATGAAAGATTCTAATTTCTGACAAACTTGACTAAAATTTCTACAAAACTCTTTGGGAATTTGAAATGTTCACAGAACCTCCTTCAACCCTCCTTTCCCTGAAGCACAAGAGAGAGCACGACTGCCGGCAGCTTTACGATTATTTCTACAAGTCGTTTGATTGCAGCTTTATTGAATGCACGGTTGAGAAAATTATGCGCAAAGATGGCTACAGCAAAGGATTACAGCTCTTGGGGGAAGGTCGACACTTTGCTGCATGGAAAGTTCCATCTACACTAACACAAGAACAGCTTGTCATCCGCATCCCACATGACTTTCATAGTCGAAGCATACAATTTCGAATGTGGCAGAACGCCATACAAAACATAATAAAATTAAGAGTTCCATTGCTTCCGCCCATTGAAATAATCCGCGTAAAAAACCAAACTGCGATGCTCAGTCCATTTGGAAATCTAAATACTTTGAATCTTGCCTCACATTGGAATCCGCTCGAAACACATCTCTCTGAACTCAAAAATTATCTGCAATGTCTTGGCCTTAAAATAGACGACATCATACAAATTGCATATTGGAGAAACATCCCTTTCCTCTATGATCTTTCCGACTTGCAATTTGCGTAGGAGTTATGCAACATATTTGCCTAATCTCTTCCCTTGTGGAAATTTTTCCGATAAACTCTTAACTAGTAAGTCCATCTAGCTAGGTCTTGCGGAAGACCACATGTAGGTTCAGAAGAAATAGAAGAAAGAAGTCGCACTTCTTTCAATTGTGTAGTGTAAACGTGTTGAATTTGCCATGAAACGGATGACGACAATGGGTGAAAAGACAAAAGAAGTTTCGATGAAGGAGCTGGTTTCTTACATAGCTGAAGCTCTGGTCGACGAAACCTCACGCATCGACATCAATGAAATCGAAGGAAATCAAACCAACATCATTGAGCTCAAAGTTGCCAAAGAAGATATTGGCAAAGTCATAGGACGACAAGGACGCACAGCTGATGCTATTCGCACTATTCTCAATTGTGCAGCAGCAAAACATTCCAAGAGATACATTCTGCAAATTATAGATGAGTAATCCTATGCGAGAGGCTGCAGCTTCCATCGTTGTCGGATCTTTAGAATCGGATCTTCCTAGCCAGGAGGAAATCCGATTTTTTTCTAAAGAAAAAGTTCCTGGACTTACTCTTTTCAAACGAAATCTTCCAGCAAACATTTCGACACTCCCCAAGCAATTGCTAGAACCCCTTTACAATGCCCGCAGTGAACGACACCCTTTGTTCATTGCAATTGATCAAGAAGGTGGTCGCGTAAGTCGCTTGTCTGCTCCCTTCCCCAATGCAGGATGCGCTATGCAAGCCTACATCGAAGGAAATTCAGAGCAACAGTGGACTGCACTCAGCAACTATGGAAAACAAGTTGCTGAAGAACTCCTCAAGCTGCGTATCAATGTCGATTTTGCTCCAGTCGTCGACATCCTCTCCAATCCCAGAAACATTGGAATTGGAGATCGTGCATTTGGAGTCAACTCAAGTCAAGTGGTTGCAAGAGCAGGCGCTTTCTTGACAGGACTTCAATCATTGGGCGTATTGGGCTGCCTTAAACATTTTCCCGGCCAAGGCAGTGAACTAGGAGACCCACATGACGACCAGGTCGTCATCGATGCAAAAGAAGACACTCTTTTTAATAGAGAGCTTGTTCCCTACAAAGAGTTGCTTCCCCAAGCAAAAATGGTCATGGTTTCACATTGCATGTATCCAGCTTTGGATAACAAACCAGCAAGTTTATCACACAAGATAATTTCGGGAGTTCTAAAGGAACAGCTTCAGTTCCAGGGGATCGTAATTTGTGATGACATGAATATGAAAGCAATCTCCCAAGATCCACAACTCTGGAAAGAAGCCATAATAGAGACCGTAGCTGCTGGTTCCGACCTTATTTTGGTTTGCGCAAAATTGGAGAACTGGATTCGTGCTATCGATGCATTAGAAGCAGAAGCTCGTCGATCCAAATCTTTTGCTCAAACACTCCTAGCTGCCGCAGAGAAAGTTCGTTCGTTTTGCAAGAACGAACTTTCTCTTGGGTGACTTATCTAAGACCAGGATTTCCTAGTCTTCTAAAATGTTTTCTTTCTCCGTAGCTTGAACTCTAAGCAAATGGATGCGACGGTGCTTAACTTCCAGAACCTCAAGACTAAGCGCACCCATTCGAACATTCTGACCAACTTTAGGAATCTGCCCGATCACTTGGGTGACCCATCCTGCTATGGTATCCACGTCCTGGTCTCGTTCAAGAATTTCTTCTTCACTGAGTCGGAAAAATTTAAAAAAGTCATCAAGATTGAGCGATCCAGAGACATCAAAAGTTTTTTCATTAATTTGAAGAATCTTAGCTTCTTCAACATCGGTTTCATCTTGGATCTCTCCGACAATCTCTTCGAGAATGTCTTCCATCGTTACAATACCTGCAGTTCCACCATACTCATCAATGATGATGGCCATATGACTTTTCGTACGTTTTAAGTCCTTGAAGACTTCCATAATCGATTTAGACTCGGGTGCAAAAAGACCTTCACGCATGATATCTTTTGCAGTCACAACCCCTTGCTTAGGCGAAATTCTCTGGGAGATCAGATCTTTCACCAACACCATTCCAACCATATGATCCATGTGATTACGGTACACAGGAAAACGTGAATACCCAGTATCAACTGCTTTTGCCATCATGATATCGATAGGAGTATCGATAGCAAATGCTTTAATATCAGTACGAGGCGTCATGATTTCGCGAACCTTGGTTTCATCAAAGTCAAAAGCACCTTCAATGATATTTTTTTTGAGATCACCGATCACTCCAGCTCGCTGTCCTTCATTAACAATGAATTCCAGCTCTTCTTCAGTAATCAAGGGAGTATGCTTGCGTCCCTTAGAAGCAATACGAATCACCAAATCTGCAAAGCCAGACAAAAGCCAGATCACCGGATAGGTCGCATAATAGATAACAATCACGACTCGCAAAAATGGAACTGCCAATTTTTCAAAATAAGCCTTGGCAAAAGACTTGGGGATCACCTCTCCAAAAACCAAGACTAGAAAAGTTGTCACACCTGTCGCGATCCCAACAGCCCCACTTTGAAAGCGAGCAGAAGCGATCTCAGTGACAACAGAAGAAGCAAGGATGTTCACCCCTGTATTGAAAAATAGAATAGTGGTAAGCACTCGACCCGGATAGCTGAGCCAAAAGTTTACGTGCGAGACTGATTTACCACCGCTATCAAGAAGATGTTTAGACTTGAGAATCCCCAGAGAAGTGATGGCTGTTTCTGCTGCGGAAAAAAATGCTGATAAACAAAGACATCCGAAGATGACTATATATGGGCCCATAAATTTTTAAAAATTACTCCTGGTAGTTTGCATTGGTCCTAACACAATCTTTCCAATATGGTTTATTTTCAAGATCGGATAGAAAACTCATTATTTTTTTCTGTTGCTCGAGCATAATAGCTTCTTCTTGGACTTCCATGTGATCATGACCACACAGATGCAAAATGCCATGAACGATGAGAAAGCAGACTTCTCGATCAAGCCCTTGCCCGATTTGCTGCGCATTTTTTCCAGCTTCTTCTAGCGACAGGACGATGTCACCTAGCAGCTTTGTAAAACATTTTGCAATCTCAGAACTTGCAATACCAACACAAATAGGTTCCTGCCATTCTTGCTGCGGAAACGACAAAACATCGGTTGCCTTATCTTTGGCGCGATAAGTCTTATTAAGATAGGCAATTTCTTCGCTGTCTACAAAGTTGATACTAAGCTCCCAGCCGCTGAGACCCAATTGCGCACAGATCTCAGATGCCAGGCTCTGGATAGTGGGAATATCTACAGTATAAGCTGTAACAGAGTCAGAAACGATCACATCAACCGATTCGTACTCTTTAGGTGCTGCTGTCGTCATTTTTTCTTCTATGTGCATCTTCATCAAGAGTCTTCTCAAAAATAAGTCGAATAGGCCTACTCCCAGGCTCAGAGTTTGCTGAGTCTACTGGATCGCGAAGTATACGCAAGGCCTGTGGGCGCTTCACATTTTGAATGTGCTGAAGAGAACTGACTCTCACGGAATGTCGCGAACTTGCATTCTCTTGATCTCGCAAGCTCTGCGCAAAATCCAAGATTTGCTGCGTATTCAGCGTTTCAGAAGAAGTCGTTTCAGGCAAAGTCTTCGTACTAATCCCATTCTCTCCTATTGGAGTGACAATTCTGCCTAGGATAAAATATACCAATGAACTGGCTCAACGCCAAACTCAGAGTCACTTATGACGGGGAATAATAGGCCTAGCGATCGCGCCAAAGTCGTGTCGCATCTAGCTAAGACATAGTAACCACTCAATTTTTTTGCCAAACACCGTCAAAAGTTATTTTGCCTTGGTCTTTGAAACGGCGCTCGAATACAGATTCGTAAGCTTTAGCAAAAGGCTTTGCTGAATTTGGACTAAATCCAAGACTTAATAGATTTTGTTCAGACTCATGAAAATAAAGGGAACAGTCTGTCTTCAACCAGAAAAACCCCTGTGCAGCTAAAAGTGGCTTCATTTGCTCACAAAATTCCGCACTAATGAGTCGTCGATCCAGCTGATTTTGCTTTTTGGTCCAAGGGTCTGGAAAAAAGATCAAAATGCCATCCAATTCTCCTTCCGCAAAAAGTTGAGGAAGAAATTTTGCATTTCCAAGAAGAACCAAAGCATTGTCCGCTTGAGCATCTTTAAGGCGCTGCGCGGTGACTACCACCCGCTTAAGGGTGATATCCATACCCAAAAAGCCATAAGATGGATTGTCCACAGCAAGACTACGAAGCACTTTACCTTTGTGAACACCAATCTCTAAGACAAGCTTGTCAACAGGCTTACCCAGCTTTTCAGCAAAATACTCACGCCATCGACCTCGATATTTTTTCAATTCGGGGCCGAACTTGAGGGCAAGCGACCCTTCGGACTGGCCTTGGATCATAGATTTTAAATATGGATTGACATCCCTATCCAAACGAAGAGGAAGATCATCAAAAATATCGACATTAAGAAATGGCATCTTGGGATCGCTAGAATATTGAAAGATAAGAGAGGATAAGAGTTCAGATGTACTATAAGCCGGATTCTGTCTTCGTTTTAAAAACGGAGGCTACCATTTGTCTAGGGGAGCCGTTACCAACTCCCTCAAGCGGCCTACCCAGGAACCCACCGGGCCGGTGAAATGTTCCCCTTTTTGGCCTTGCTTCGGATAGGGTTTACAAGCCACGAATGTTACCATCCATGCTGGTGAGCTCTTACCTCACCGTTTCACCCTTGCCGCCACAGATAAATCTATGGGTTGGCGGTTTCCTCTCTGTTGCACTTTCCGTCGGGTCACCCCGCCTGGCCATTAGCCAGTATCCTGCCCTAAGAAGTCCGGACTTTCCTCAGTCACCCAAAGATTAGTTTGGATAACCGCGATAGCCCATACATCTGAACTCATTTATCCCTGTCTGTGGATTTAGGTTTTTCCCAGCCCTTTGTCAATCTTACAATCGTAAGGTTTAGCCCTTAAATCACACATAGACTGATAAAACCTGAAAAAATTTCCTAGTCCCTTAACTTTGTTCCCTTTTTTCCGAAGACTAAACAGGTACAGGTTTGTGTTATTAGAGGGGGCTTCGTGCGACATCGTGTTCTGCGATATTTAAAAATCTTGCCGCTCTTAGCTTATTTGGCATGCAGCAACGCGGGTGATGCCCCATCCGCATTTTCCTTACTCGGACAGCACAAAGATATTTCGGGTGTCATCACTGGGGACACCGGTTCTCCATCTGAACTTGAGGGTTGGAAGCTTGCATTAGTAGAAAGCGACACAAGGATAGCAAGGCTCGCTAGTGTTGAACCCTCAGGATCTTTTACTTTCAGACATGTGTTCACTGCCAAAACATTTACGCTTTTACTTTTTTCACCGACCTATGTTTTGCAATCCGTACTTTCTTTTACCACTTCAGATGCAAGTAAAGTTTATCAATACTTTCAAATCACATCCGATCGTCTTCCACGTTTGATTCAAAAAGGCTCGATTATAAGTTTCCAAAACGATGCTGGTATAACTTTCACAAATACCACAACAACATCAACAGCTGGCGATGGAATACCAGATGGATTTGCAAACAAACTAGGCCTCAACAGCCCAAATGCATCATTGACAGACTCTACTTCATCTCATCTTACAAGTACCGAAGACGCTGTTTTAAAGAACAGAGTTGCAGATTTGGATAGTGATGGTGTCATTGATATTATCGATCCCGAAGTACTTGGAGATGGCGCTCTAAATGTCTTCAATAGTTCTGCGAACGGGTTTGTAGCAGCAAATAATGTTTACTTTCCCCAAGGCCTCCAATGGCTGCTTGCACGGTACGAAATCACTCAACCCACATCCACAAGCACTGCCTATGCTATGACTTTCTTTGCACAAAATCGTTCGACAGACCCCGTTCCAGAGCAAATTCAAATACTCGGGGCACCCACTCTACTTTCAGGAGCAACTGTCGAAGCTCTAAATACAAATGGACAAACTGAAACCCAAACTTGGGATGGGCTCCTCAAAGATGATGGTTTGAATTATGATGGACTTTCCAATGACGGACTATATGCTCGCAAGGTGATTCTTGCAAATACCACAGCACCTGTTGCCAATCAGGTGATTCTCTTCCAACTTCAATTCAAAGATAATGCAGATACCTGGACGGAGGAATATATCTACACCTTCCCCAAAGTAACTCCTGCAACCATTACAACGAGCTACGATGCCACAACTCGCACTATCACTCTTGCTGGAGATCCCTTTGGTTCGAGTATACAAAACTTCCAATGGTCCATAGCACTCTATCTCTCGGTTGATGGAACCTTAAGTAAAGTATACTCATCACCATCAATAGTCGGAACAACACGCACATACACAGTTCCAGAAAACACCTTCGAATCTGGCAAAAGCTATATGTATAAAGCTACCGCACGCTCACTGGATCGCATCCCGGGCTATGGCGCGTATTTAGTCGAATCTCTTTCATCAGCTGCAGAATAATCTAGACCAACAAGTTCTCTATGGAAGAGTCGATACAGACTAGGTTTCGAGCCAACCGGCTAAGTCCATAACGAAGCCTAGAGTGTAGGCTGCCATTAAGAATGGGAAGACTAGTCCAACAAAGGGAGCAATGAGAAGGAATGAGGTGAGCTCTGAAAGAGAATCGATCTTGAAATCTTCTTTAGTAAACATCAGACTTAACTCCTAAGTTTTTTAACCTGACATTGTATTTACTTGATCTTGAGCCACATCTTTTCAAGAAGCGCAGTTGTGAGTGGTCCAACCTCTTTGTGAACAACCACACCAGAGGCATCAATAAAGACAGTCTCTGGCACGCCCGTTACTCCATAATTGAGCGCAACACGCCCCTCTGCATCTAAACCCAAAGCATAGGTCTTGCCTGCAGAACGAGCAAAAGAAAGCACATCCGATGCTTTATCATGCACGGCAATCCCTAATATTCTAACACCATCGCCTTTGTGCGCCTGCCAAAATTCTTCTATCAATGCTGCTTCTTCAGCACATGACCCGCACCAGCTCGCCCAAAAATTAAGAATGAGAGGCGAACCACGAAGCTCACTAAAATCAAGTTGCTGTGCAGGAGTTTTCATTAGCAACTCTGCACCCTGAATCATCTCCACTTGAAAAGTTTTAGCATTGTGCCCAACTAGGGGAGAGCTGACTTTTTTGGGATCAAGATAAAGACTCTTTGCAAAAAGCAAAACAAAAACCAAACTCAGAAATACTGCACAAATGACTGTGAACTTATGCCCCCAATTGGATTGCTGTGAGTGCATTTAGGTCGCCTCATTCTTGAATATTGATTTTTCAAGCAGCGCGCGATCCATAGAGTGTCCACCTTCAGGCTTTTTATATTCCTCAGAGTGTTTGACCATAAGCTTTGTTGCATGGAAATGCGATCCATCCGCAGCAATGCGCCCTTCAACCACAACCCCAGCGTTCTCCTTAAAAAGATCAGGTGGAGTCCCCGTATGATTCACTTCGATCTCTTTTCCCTTTAAATCTGAAAGAGTAAATTTAAGTTGTAAGGCTTGACGGTTCCAATCGACAGATCCACCTTTGACCATGCCTCCAACACGTATCTCTGAACTTTGCAAAGACTGAGCCTTTGCTGCTGCTTCGACTGGAGTATAAAAATAGACAGAGTTCTGTTCCAAAGTCAGAAAGGACAAGGCAAAGATCGAACCCGCTATCACAATACTACCGATGATCCACTTTAGGCGTTTATTTTTTTTCATTCGGACACCTCGAGTGAGGCCAACAACATTCTTAGACTACGTCTCTGCCAAACTACATAGAAGCTAAAGCCCCCTATGAGCAAGAGACCAACCGCATAAGCAACTAGAACGTAGGTCATCGATTGCATTAGGAATGACTCCGTAAATAATTTGCTGATTTTTGATCAAACTCATTTTGCAAACTCATATTGACATAACGCTGCCATACAAGCCACAGACATACTAAAATCATTGCAAATATACTGAGCACAAGATGACGCAACATATCTGCATCCATTGCTGGACTACCTGCAAAGGATAAGCTTGGAGGCTGGTGCAAAGTTCGCCACCAAGTGACACTTTTATAAATAATGGGTACATCTGTAAAAATAAGTATCCCCATAACTGCGCAAGCACGGCGCTGCAAAGCACCCTCTGGTAGAGCTGCATAAAGCAAAAGGTAAGCACTATAGAGCAGCGAAAGAATCAACGTGGTGGTAAGACGAGCATCCCAGGTCCACCAGGTTCCCCATGTTGGCTTACCCCAAATGGCTCCCGTCATCAAAGTAAGCACTGTGAACAAAAGTCCAACTTCTGCTGTCCCTTTGCTCCAAAAAGCCCAACGATGGGAATGAACAGAGTTCTTACGCAAACCTGCAAGACTAAAGCCCAACAAAAGAAAAGAACAAAAAAATGCACAAAACGCACTAGGCACATGCAAATAAAGAATGCGGTATACGTTGCCCTGATGAAGTTCTGGGCTAACAAAATAAAGAGCCCAGAGCCAAGCTCCAGCAAGCGCAAGAAGAGTCAGAAACCCAAGGCGAAAGCCCCTCTTATCTTTGACATACAGCATGGAATTCCTAGTCTAAGCCGATGAGCTCTTCAAAAAACAAACAACCCAATGTCAGATAAATAATACAAAAGCCTACGAGAAGTCCAAGCCAGAGATCGAAAGATTCAGGTTTAGCAAGTTGCCATAGACAAAAACTCGCTTGAACTGCGGATAAAAGCACTGGAACCGAAAGCGGAAAATACAAAAGAGGAAAAAGCAAGTCTCGCCCAGCAGCTCGCAACGTCATCTGCGCAAGCAATATTCCCAAAGAAGACAGCGCCAAAATGACAAGACAAACAATTCCAATGAGCCCAAAACTCATCAATCCAACTCCATGCAGTATTTGCATGAACCACAAAAAAGGGAGCACAATGATCAAGGAAAGAACAACCGCTAGAGCTACTTTTGCAAGATAAAAAGCTGAAAAACTAAGTGGCGAAGCAACCATCACGTCTATAGCACGATCTTTTTCATCAATCGAAAGCAAACGTTGGTGCACCATTTGCAAAACGAGAAAACAGCATAGAAAAGCTTCTGAAAGCACTAGCTGGACCTTGAATGTCGAAGGAAGATCTCCAAGAGCAAAAGAGAAAAGAAAAAGAATGGTGACCGCAAAGAGCAACGATGACAACCCACGCTGCGGTTCTGCAAGTTCTAAACGCAAACCATGACGCGCAAGACAAAGCCATTGTTGCAGAAACGTTTTCATCCCTAAAGCTCCATCTCGAGCGTTAGTAAGTCACGAATCCCAACGCTTTCGTGACTTACAATAATCGCGATGCCTTTACGCTCCTTTTGCTGTTGAAGCATAGCGCGAAAGTGCACCAAACCTTGCTTATCCAAACCATTGAGAGGTTCATCGAGAAGCAAACAATATTTATGCATAAGCTCCACACGGGCTAAACCAAGTCGGCGCTTCATTCCCGTAGAAAAGCGATCAACAGGAAGGTTTTTGAGCCATCGATGCGACAACTCCCATCGCTCCAACGCATCTTGGACAGCTTGAGCAGTAACATATGAGCCTTCCAGAGAAGCCCAAAACAGCAAATTCTGTTCAGCAGACATGCGACCGTAGAGACCATTACTTTCGGCAGCAAGGTAGGAAATGCAAGTTCTTCGATCCTCTACAGGAACATCATCAATAGCAAAACTGATATCCCCTTCAAAGCCTCGGCGCAGACCTGCAACTAATGAAAGCAGTGTCGACTTGCCTGAGCCATTCGGTCCACTGATCAACATAATTTCGGAGGGATGAAGTTCGAAGGAAAGTTGATTAAACATACTTAGGTGCGGATAGGAAAACTTCAAATCTCGAACTCTCAGCATGCTTTGGCATCACTCTCTAGCGACATTAAACGAAAGGACAGCAACATGCCTTCTTTCTAACACACGCGCGTTGGCAACACCAATATCTTGCGCTTGCGAAGAATACTCTAATTGTATGAGACCAAGATTTAAACTCATGCCATAAGACAGCCCAACAGAATTTAGGCCCGCCCTTAGCCCCAACAAGGCATCACTCCCAAAACCACCCAAGCTCAGCTCTAAGCTTGCTTTGAACTTCTTTGCAAGTGCCACGGAATATTCCGCGAGACGCCCTGCCTCGAGAAGCACACTCCAGTACCCACTAGCGCCAAACTTTGGTGAAATTGAAAATCCAACTGTAATATCCTGATCCATTATGAAATTTGCAGGGAGAGAAGAGCCCGGAGCTCCAGAGGGAAGAGTCCTCGCACTATATTTTGTGCCTCCAAAATCTCTTACGACGATAGCCAATGTTGGTCGTAGCGGCTTTGCTAGAATCCAGGTGAGACCGAGATTAAGTGGAGTACCCTTATAAGTCGCACTATTCTTAGAGATCAGCTCGTAATGATTGGTCGCAGCATTCATTTGCTCATCAGTTAAATCGCCTGTCATAAGTTTTTGCGAGTCTGCATACATAAAAGCGCCAACATAAAGTTGTTCTGCCGGACCCACCAAACTAAGACCAAGACCACTCAGCGAACGGTTTCTAAAATCAGCATGAGTCAACGTTGTAGAACCCTCTGCTCTTTGAGCTGAGAACTGCTCATCCAATGCCTGTACAAGAATAAATCTCTGGACTGTGATACTCGCCAGACCTGAGAAACGTCCGTAATGATTTTTGCCAGCTTGCGCATTCACAAGACCTGAGCCCACAATACGATCATGACTACCTCCTTGTGAGGAATCATTTGCAGTATGATTCATATTAGAATTTGCTGCTGCACCAAGATATGGAAAGTAAAGTTGTCGAACTATAGATGTCTGTTTTTCCGACACATCTACACCACCAATCGCAGCTGGGTTATAATACGGAGCTTGTATACCGTCAGCCAGAGTCGACATTGCACCTCCAAGCCCAGCAGCACGTGCAGAAACAAAGAGGCTATCATCCAAGCGAGCGCGCACTGTATCTAAAGCAGAAGATTGTGCATGGGCAATACTGCTAAACATTAAACATGCGCACAAGATTTTAGAGTATTGTTTCATTTTGGTTTAAGCTCCGACAAACATATCAAAGGAATAAACACCCATTTGTAATTGCTTACTTTGTGGCATTCGACCAACCCACCTGAGGCTTCGTCATCTTCGTATCGATAGCGGCATTCGCCTCCTTTTAAAGGTGGGAGGCTGTCAGCACCCATAAAGAAACTGCTGGACATTGTATTGGCAAGCCGTGGAGAAATTTGCCAATTGATGCCTTCTGGCTTTTTGTTCTCGTTAGTTTTTGCAGGCTTAGCTTCGTGTTCTCCCTTAGCCCCCTCTTTCTTCTTGTCTTTCTTAAGCTCAGCTCCATCCTTCGAGTCAAAGTATCCCGCATCCATTGACTGTTGAACATAGAGATTAGGAATATCTTCAGGCTGAGGGATAAGCTCATCTTTCTCTGGAAAACCAATACTAAAAACATCACCATTGAGAAAATGAACGTAAACTTTACGAACCCCTTCCGAACTTCTTGTTGGCTCACACTCTGTAACCACTCGCGATAGAACAGGTCCTGGCCATGGCATATTTAAATCGACAAGACGCGCCATTCGATAAGGCGTTCTCCAACGAATAACGGTTCCAAAATCATCTGGCCCCGTCTTGATCTTCCAGGAAAATTCTCCTTTTTTATCGAGATCTTTTAGCCCAAACGCTAGAGATGTTGGTTTACAAACAGTATCATCTGCTTCTTCGATACGACGCGTGACAATTAAGCAATACCCTTTGGGTGGAGAGACTTTAATATAACCATACACATCTCCAGATTTCTTCTCCCGAAACTGCTGCACCTCTTCCCTACTCAACTCAACCTGAGTATCAAATGCTGGAGAAAACATCGGTTTCAAAATCTTCAAACGCATGGAAATCGGAATATGTCCATTAAATGGTAATTGCGAGCGATTTTTTGACAGAAGAGGCTGCGTCAGAAGACAATAGAAAAAGATGCATATAAATCTCGATTTCTGTTTTTGATTTAGCATTGAGACTCTCATTTGAAACTTGTAGTTCTCATTATAAATCGTCACACATCGAATAAGCTCATTCTTCTTTTGTGGAGTTTGCAAGTATGAAGTCAATTTTTTGCACAACATTCGTTTTAGTAGGAACTCTCTTTGGATTTCCAGGATTTTCCCAAACCCCAAAAAAGACTGTAAAAGCAGACACCCCGAGAACGACATCAGGAACGGAGTTTAACTTCGAAGAAACAACTGTTAAAGGTGATCGCTCCTCACCTATGGGTTCTATACTGGAGCAAGCCTCTCCAGATCAAAGCTACGATTTTGTCACCATTAGAGGCAATTGGCGCAAAGAAATGATCCAATCTGCTGATACTTTGGATGCAAAGGATACTACTTTGAATATCGAGAACGATTGATCAAATACGCTCCCTAAAATGTTGCTAATTTGTCGAGCAAATTTTCCAGATCCTTGATATCTGCATCTGATGGGCTGATATAACGAGCAAAGAACCACCCATTTTTATCTGTCAAATAGATCGCAGGCAAAGGAGGGTTATGGAAGTCTTTTAATATTGTATTATTTGCTATGAGCCCATCTTTGATGGCATACGCCCGTGCAAATACACGTGCATCCTCCGCACGATCATGTGCAAATACATAGTGAAAACGGACGTTATAGGGTTGAAAATGTTCCGTGAGGCTTTTGACTTTCTTAGTCAATTGCTGGCAAGGTATGCACCATGAGGCTATGAAAAATGTAACATCCACAAAACCCGGAGTTGATGCAACATGAGCATCCGCCCCCTCCAGAGTTTTGGTCTCCAAATCGGGCGCCCGCAACCAACGATGCACGTAATAGCTTGTAAAGTGGAGACTTTCTGCAATTTTAATCATCTCCTCTCGACTCATAGTACGGGGATCGCTATCGCCTCGTAATTCGAGAGCGGCAAAGCTAAGCATCGAGAGCAAAAGCAAAAGATGCCGGAAATTCGCGAGTTGCAAGGATACCCCCTCCTCCGTTTCCAACCTCTCTCTATGATAGGCCACTTTAGCGCAAATAAAAACCGCCGGCCGGCAAAGTGTGCCCAATAAAGAGGTGCAATGCCGCTTTAACGAAGTGTCCTTGATCTATACGTCACAATTGATTAGTTTCAGATTCGCAATACCTTCGGTAGCGAACGATCCTCAAACTTTTCAAATACTTGCATTAAAATGAATAAAAAAATCAGCACATATCCCTCAAGTATTACAGTCCAGGAACTTTCTGCACGTTTTGACTCTTTGGAGGAACATGTTGATCTTCCTTTGTTAATTCTCCCAAAAATCGTGTTGTTCCCTGGACAATCGCTTCCCATATCCTCGCTAGATGGATTGCGAGGTGTTGATCTGCAACTGGCCCAGAAGGGGCTCCTAAGAATTGGCGTTTTATCGCAGATTGAAGGAGCCACAAACGAGAGCGCTCCACAGCTCTCTCTCTTCGGTACAGAAGCCATTATTACTGGCCTCATCAAGCTAAGCGATGGTGGATATGGCGCCATACTGAAAGGTGTGCGACGCCTAATTGTCAATGCCATCATGAAGAAAAAGCATGGCTATACCGGCAATGTAACCATAGTAGCGGACAAAGAATTTCGCAAAACATCACAATTTTTGGCGAGCGTCAAAGCTCTCAAAAGCTTGATCAACAAAGTCATCAAGATCAATCCCGTGATTCCTCAGGAGACCGTCGCACTTCTCTATACTACGGACGACCCCGTTCTCATGTGCGATCTCATCACGCCCCATCTGTCGATTGCGACCAAGGACAAACTTGCTATCTTAAGTTCACATGACTTTCGCTTGCGAATGCGCAATGTACTGAAGCATCTTTCGCGCGAAGTTGAATTGCTTGAGCTCTCATCACGAATTCAAGAAGAAGTGCGTAATGACATGCACGAAAATCTCAAGAAATCATTCTTACGTGAGCAAATGGGCGCAATAAAACGTGAGCTAGGTGAACTCGACGGTGACGTCGATGAAATCGAAGAGATGCGTTCAAAATTTGAGGCATTAGCTTTGTCTAAAGAAGCCCGCAGCTCCGTTGTAAAAGAACTCGACAGACTAGGCATGATGCATCCTGGATCTCCAGAGTATATGGTTGCTTGGAACTATCTCAATTGGATCAAAGAACTTCCTTGGGGGCCATCTGATCCCAAGAAGCAAGTTGAAGTACAGGCACCTAATCTTGATGAAGCTGCCCGTATTCTTGACAAAAGTCATTACGGTCTAGACAAAGTCAAAGAACGTATTCTCGAATCCATTGCAATCTTACAGCATCGAGGGGATTTGAATGGGCAAATCCTTCTCTTAGTTGGACCTCCAGGCGTAGGCAAAACCTCTTTGGTTCGATCTATTGCTGAAGCTCTAGGAAGACCCTTTGCACAAATCTCACTTGGTGGAGTCAAAGACGAAGCTGAAGTTCGTGGACATCGACGCACTTACATTGGTGCGATGCCAGGCAAGATCATCCAAGCACTGAAAGCTGCTGGACGAACGGATTGCGTTGTACTGCTAGATGAAATCGACAAAGTTGGCAGTGGAGCATCACAGCAGAGCGATCTCTCTTCGGCTCTCTTGGAAATACTCGACCCTGAGCAGAACAAACAGTTCACAGATCACTACTTGGGCTTTCCATTTGATCTTTCAAAAGTAATTTTTATTGCAACTGCAAATTCGCTGGACGGAATCAGCGGACCATTGCTGGATCGCATGGAACGCATTGCAATGTCGAGCTATACAGAAAATGAAAAAATTCACATCGCAAAGACGCATATCATTCCATCTTTACGTCGTGAATTTAAACTTTCAGCTCATGATTTCTCAATAGACCCTGAGACCTCACGCATTGTCATTCGTAAATACACACGTGAGGCTGGAGTGCGTCAGCTACGTCGTGACTTTTCAACGATTGGACGCAAAATTGTCCGACAAATTGTCTCCAAGCGACGACGAGTCCCCGTTTGCGTAGAAAATCTCAATGAATACCTTGGACAACCTCGTTTCAGTGAAGAACCAAACTCTGCAACATTACCATGTGGTGTCGCAATCGGTTTGGCTTATACAGCATTCGGAGGTGACATTCTCTACATCGAATCAACGAAGTCTCTGACCAGTGATGCGAAGAGTGGAGGACTAACAGTTACAGGTAGCCTCGGTAAGGTTATGAAGGAAAGTGTTCAGACGGCATATTCTTTCATCCTTTCACAATCGGAGTTACTGGGCCTCAAAAAAGAAGTCATCGAAAAATCGAACTTGCATATACACTTCCCAGATGGAGCCACACCTAAGGATGGACCAAGTGCAGGGGTTGCCATTCTATGCACAATGCTAAGCTTATTTTCTGAGAAGCCCATTTCTGCTTCTATTGCAATGACTGGAGAGATCACTTTACGTGGTAAGGTTCTTCCTGTCGGAGGAATTAAGGAAAAACTACTGGCAGCTCATCGCTATGGCAAACGTGACATTATCATTCCCAAAGAAAATTGGTCAGACCTTGACGATCTTCCTGCTGAAATCGTTAAAGATCTGCGCCTCTACCCAATAGATCATATGCACGAAGCTCTATTGATCACGAACCTCGTGTCTAAAATCCCTGGGTTGAAACATCCAACTCCGATGTTCTATTCGAAACGAAGACTTGCAAAAAAATGAAGTACACGTACGCCGACTACAATGCAACCACACCTGCACCCGCAGGTCATATGCGTCAGCTCATGCAGCAGATGGATCGAGCCATAGCCAATCCCTCAAGTCAGCATCATCTTGGCCGCGAGTCCAAGCTATTGCTCGAGAATGCTCGAGAGCATGTTGCGGGACTTTTCGGGTGTGAGCGCAGTCGTCTTATTTTTAGCTCGGGTGCTACCGAATCAAATAATTTGGTTGTCCAAGGTGTCGTACAAGAACGCTTTGCTCGCGAAGGACGAAAAGTCAAAGTATTACTAACAAAAGCCGAGCATGCTTCTGTGTATCAAGTAGCCGAAGCAATGCAGCGTAGAGGCCTGTGCGAACTCATCTACGCACCTGTCCTTGCAAGTGGCATTGTCGATAGCAACGCTTTGCTTGCTCTCCTCAACAAGGATGTACACCTAGTCTGTCTTATTCATGTCAACAATGAGACGGGAGCTATAAATCCTTTAGAAAGCCTGACTGAGAGTATTCGACACAAGGCCCCACATGTTCATATCCATGTCGACGCAGTCCAATCTTACGGAAAAATCGATGTGCAATGGATAGGCTCCTCGGTGATCGATTCTGCCTCTGCTTCAGGTCACAAAATAGGAGCTCTGAAGGGTATAGGTTGCCTCTATCTAAAAAAAGGCGCCAAACTCCCCCCCCTTATCTATGGTGGTGGTCAGGAAAAATCATGGAGAGCAGGCACCGAAAATCTAGCTGGCATACTGTCATTTGGATTGCGCGCCCAAGATCTTAAGCAAAAGACCAACTGGCTTCCTCATATCGAAGCGCTACGCACCAAACTTATCAGCGGACTTTTACAAATTGCAGAGGCACAAGTTCACGGGGACCCAGCCCTCTGTCTTGCCACAACACTCAACTTTCATGTTGAGAGCTTGAGTAGTGAAGACCTTCTTCTAGCATTCGACGCCGCACGCATCGCTGTTTCTAGCGGAAGCGCTTGCGCTTCTGGATCCGGTCGGCCCAGCCATGTATTGAAAGCTATGGGATACAGTGATGACATAGCTTCGCGATCCATTCGAATCAGCTTTGGAGAAAGCAGCAAGTCCGAAGATGTGGACCTGATCCTAAAAACCTTGCTTGACCTCGTACGTTGGAAGAAGCGAAGTTCTTGACATCCTCCCGCCACTAAAAAATCGAAAAGCTACGCAATTCTCAATTTGCTAGTGGGGGATTCCTGGGACCCTTCAGTACCCAACATTTGATGCCCCAAATGGAGAATGTTTATTGCAGCATTCACGTCACGATCATGAATCGCTCCGCAGTTGCTACAAACCCACTCTCTTATCCCTAGCCCTTTGACCCCCTTCGGGGCACTGTCTGGGATCACTCCGCAACAGCTACAGGTTCGGGTTGTGTTGCGTTCGTTCACAACACGCACAACACCATGCCGCCTTTTGGCTTTATACTCCAACATGGTGCGAAATGATGACCAACCTGCGTCGAGCACAGATTTGGCCATCTTGGTCTTGCATAATCTGGTGCCACCGACGTCTCCGACAATGATGACACCATTTTCTTGAATGAGCTTGTCGCTCAACTTGTGCAGATCATCTTTTCTCTTGTTCTTGATCTTCGCATGCACGCTTTGCAGCGAACGTTTTTTCTTCCCTCGTTGCAAAGAAGCAATTTTCTGTTGGTAGTGACGGTACCAACGGCCGGTCTGATGTTTGTTGCCCTTGGAGTCTGTGGCAAAGGTCTTTTGACCGAGATCCAGACCTATGGAGCCTGTTCCGGCTTTGCGTTTTTCTTCGACCTCACACTGCAGGTTGAGATACCAACGTCCTCGAGCATCTTCCGTCAAAGATCCACATTTGATTTTGCCCTCGATGTCGCGCGATTTCCAAAAACGTATACGCTTTTTATTATGCACCAAAAGATCATCGCGGATCTGAATGCCATCTTTGCCGAGCGGGATCCATCCTAAGGATTTTTTACTGCGCCATCGCAGCTTTCTTTTTTTGAACTGGAGGCGTCGTGTTACATACTCATAGGCAACAAGCTGCACCGTTTGACTGTGCAAGCCAAGATCCTTAGCAGCACCTTTAACGAGAGGATTGAAGTCGTATTTAGTCAGCCACTTTCCGTGATTGCGGATCGCTTCGAAGCTCGTTTCGTTTGCGTAATTCCAAACGAAATTCACCGACCTTGCCATCTTCTTAAGGCAATGTTTTGCAGAAGAATCTTTGACACGAAAGGAATATGTCATCAAAAGTGACATTTGGTCATGCCTTTAGCATTTGTAGCAACAAGTAAACACTTGAGACTTTCTACTATAAACCTTAGCTTCGTAGCAATAAAACGTTTAGAAAATAGAAAGGCTAAAAAAAATCAGATTCAGACAAAAATGATCTTTTATAATTTTTGTCTTTGACAATTCATCTCCACCCAAGTCAATTCACTCCTAACGTCGTTCATTGGCTATGGATGGAGATTCTTGGCAGGAATGTTAAAATGGAGGCTCAACAATGCCCTCTCGTTCGAATGCTTTTATCGTTTGGCTTGCCTGGCGTTACCTTGTTTCTAAAAAGGGCAAGAGCCTGTCGTTTATGACCACGGTCTCCATTTTTGGAGTCGCCATTGGGGTTGCTGCTCTTGTTATCGTTCTGTCGGTGATGGCAGGCTTTGAAAATGATTTGCGCAATAAAATGTTCCGAGGGCTTCCCCATCTCGAACTGTTCAACAAACAGTCTCTGGTTGGATTCAGTCTAAAAGAACACCCTCTCGTTGCTTTTGATGAGCTCTACCCCGAAGCGACTGGCCTCGAGCCCTTCATCAAATCAGACGTTGTACTCAAACATAACAAAAATCTAGCATCTGCGACCCTATTTGGAATCGACCCTAAACTGGGTGGTAGATTATGGGGATTTTTCTCAGGTAAATTTGACGGAAACATCGACGACCTAGACCTTCATATGTCTAACAAAGAAAGCGACTCCGAGCTGATGGGTGGACTGATGTTGGGTGATAGTCTTGCGACTCAGCTTGGTGTCGGCTTTGGGGAAGAAGTTACACTTCTCAGCCCCTACGCAAGCTTGGGGGATGTGCTGAGCGGAAGCCAAATTTCCGGTCGCTTCCGTGTAACTGGCATCTTCCAAACAGACCAACCACAAATCGACAGCAAATTTGCAGTTGTATCGCTAAAATCTGGACGCAAATTCCTTCCAGACTACGATCCAAGCCTTGAAAGTGACGAATATGTATCGGGCGTCGCTCTCAACTTCTCCGACCCAGAGCATATAGATCTCTATGTCGATCGCCTTCAGGCAGAACCTGATCTACAAGCGAATACATGGAAAGATACGAATAAGTCTTTGCTCTTTGCATTGAAGCTTGAAAAATTCACCATGGGTGCAATTTTGCTCCTGATTGTTTTGGTTGCGGCCTTTTCCATTAGTGGCACAATCATGATGACTGTATTTCATCGACGCAGCCAAATTGCGCTCTTTCGCTCTATTGGTATGAGTCAGCTGGATATTGGTAAACTCTTTTTAGCTATTGGAATTTTTATAGGTACGATCGGCGTTCTCATCGGTTTAGCGGCTGGACTTGGTATTTGTGGTTTACTTTATTATTTCCAATTTATCGACCTTCCTGTCGGAATGTACTACCAGAATAAACTGCCTGTACGTTTTCTTCCGACGGAATATGCTGTCATTGCAATTTGCGCTTGGGTATTGAGCATCATTGCGACACTCTACCCATCGTTGATTGCTTCTAAACAAGATCCCGCGACAGGATTGAGGTATTTGTGAATTTGGATGCGGATAAAAAAACTTCGGACGTAATTGTCCTGCAGAATGTGAGCAAAACTTATGCGATTGAAGCACAATCCGTAGAGGCTTTGAAAAATGTTAATCTAACGATCCAGTCTCGACAAAATGTGGCTGTCATCGGCAAATCGGGTTCAGGCAAAAGCACACTTTTGCATATTATTGGTACACTCGATCGCCCCACCCAAGGTGCAGTGTGGCTCAATGGCACAGATATCTCTACATTGAATGACTATGCTAGCTCGCAATTTCGCAATAGTACGCTAGGCTTTGTTTTTCAGATGAAAAATCTCTTTTCAGAATTTTCTGCAATAGAAAATGTTATGCTTCCAGGTCTCATCGCTGGTCTTTCCAAAAATATAGTGCGCGACCGGGCTGCAAAAGTTCTAGCTTCAGTAGGCCTATCTCATCGAGAACAGCATCGGCCTGGACAGCTCTCAGGGGGCGAACAGCAACGCGTAACCATTGCCAGAGCTCTTCTTATGTCTCCTTCTATACTCTTGGCAGATGAGCCAACCGGAAGTTTAGACAAACACACAAGCCTTGTGATTCAAGATCTTCTCTTGAAGATCTGTGAAGATTATAAAACTACAATGCTACTTGTAACTCATGATCTCGATCTTGCTGCTCGCTTACCTCAGCGTATTGTTATGGAAGATGGGATGATCGTCGACAGAGGTGACCTTTGAAACTTTTATTAGCTTGGATTTTTCTAGCATTTTTTGCAGACGTGGCAATTGCTAAGGATACGATCGATGAAATCAACGTAGAAGGAAATTTCAAAGTCGAATCTGATGCAATCTTAAATGCTCTTAGTTTAAAAAAGGGCTCCACACTCACCCCCGAAAAAGTCTCGAAGGACCTTCAAGCACTTTATGACTTAGGATTCTTCTCCGATATACGTCTGTCAAAAATTGAGAGCGACAAAACTCTAGTTTTAAAAATAAAAGTTGTTGAAAAGCCTGCAATCGTAAGCATTCGATTCGAAGGACTTGACGAGCTCAAAGAGGACGATTTCAAAACCTTGCTTGACTCTAAACTTTATACGATCGTCAAAGAAGGCACAATCGCTGCTGACGTACGTAAGATTGAAAAAAAATACACCGAAAAAGGCTTCTACCTTGCAAAGGTGGATTATACCCTTGAGGAAAAAAGCAAAAATGAAGTTGAGTTGGTCTTTCATGTTGATGAAAGAGGCAAGGTCATTGTCGGTGACGTTTTTATCTTAGGCAATCGCGCCTTCTCCAGCAGTGAACTCATTGAAAATCTTGCGACCCGTCCCTACACTCGACTTGGGGCATTTGGTTCAGGCTCACTCTTCCAAAATGATTATGTCAACCGCGACGTGGAATATCTTTCCTTCTTTTACAAAGACAACGGCTTTGCCAATGTCAAAGTTGCCAAACCAGTGATCATCATGGACCCCGACCAACGTTACGTACGTGTAACGTTTCAAGTAGAAGAGGGACTACAATACAATCTCGGAAGCATTAAAGTCACGGAGGATGGAAACGAGCGCCTACTAGCGGAGAAAGATTTGATCGAAGCGATGGCACTCAAGAGTACGCAACTCTTTCGCTACTCACGCTTCGTCAAAGACGTTGAAATGCTAGTCGACAAGTATGGTGACCTTGGCTATGCCTATGTTGATGTCAACCCCAAGACAACCTTCAATGATGAGACCAAAACGGTTGATATTCACTATGATGTTACAAAAGGCCAAAAGGTTTACTTTGGACAAATCGTAATCGCAGGCAATACAAAAACACGCGATAACGTCATTCGTCGTGAGATGCAAGTTCATGAGAGTGAGCTCTTCAGCGGCACGCGTTTGACGGGGTCAAAAAACAACATCAATCGCCTTGGCTACTTCGATGAAGTACAAGTTGCTAAAGAGCGGCACAAAGATCAGGAAGACGTAGTCAACGTCAAAGTCAAAGTTAAAGAAAAGCCTACCGGTCAAGTGCAAGCCTCACTTGGATACTCTCCTGCAGGTGAACGCAAGCAGTCATGGTTTGGACAGGGTCGCTATGATGAAAAGAACCAATCTGGTCGAGGATGGACCACTACCGTCATGGGCCGCTACAGCAATCCTAAGGATTGGGAAGTTGAAGTCGGAATGAGTGATCCCAAGGTCTATGACAGCCCTTGGTCACTCGGAGCTTCCGTTGCTGAACGTCGCTTTGTGCGTCGCTATACTTCGGAAATTGAAGTTCCGGAAGCACAACGCAGCTTCAGTGTGACAGTTGGTCGTGACATTATCGAGCTGATCCGCGGAAGTCTGACATTACGTCACACCTATATCAAACAATTGCAGGAAGTCTTTATTTTCGAAGGTTTTGCTGCTAGTGGTGCAAAAAATACCGCAAGCTTTAATCTTGGACGCAAAGATCTCGACAACTTTATCGATCCTACGCAAGGCACTTGGGTGAGCTTATCACACAACCTAAACGGGGGCCCACTGCGAGGGGACTTCCAATATATGGAGAGTCTTGTCGATGCTTGGTACTACCATCCTATCGACTATACGGATAGTTTCCGAACCTTTTTCCGTCTGCGTGGGGTATTGGGCAAGCTGTGGAAGTTCAGAGACCAGAATATCCCGGCATCCGAACGCTATAGGCTGGGGGGCTTTGACAACCTCCGTGGGTACCCATATCAGATGGTTGGACCTAAAGAACGACGGCTTCGCTCACCCTTAAGTGGCTATTATGACTATCCTTTGGGGGGAGATAAGGAACTTTATTTCCAATTCGAGTATCTTGTACCTTTGATTCCCAAAGCAGGGATCAAAGCGGTATTTTTTGCGGATGCAGGTCGGACGTTTTTGGAGTCCGAAGGACTTGCCCTCAAAGACCTAAAAAAGGATGTTGGTTTTGGTTTCCGTTGGGTAACCCCTATCGCTCCTTTCCGCTTTGAGTGGGCTTATCCCTATAACGACGCGACACAGTCCTTAGGTGATCTTCAGTTTATTTTCACCTTGGGTTACTAAACTAACCATTTTGAGAGGTTTTTATGAAGTTTCTAAGTTCGCTTTTATTACCAATGCTTCTTTCGTCTATCGCACTTGCTGAGGATACATCCAAAGCATTGGTCACAGTTCCAGCTCCAACAGCAGCTCGACATTACGGTGTGCTTGACATGCAACGCATTATTTTGACAGTTGATGAAGGCAAAGAAGCACGCGCTAATCTTGAAAAAGAAATCAAAGGCAAAGAAGATGAGCTACGCAAAAAGAAAGAAGAGCTCGATAAACTCAACAAGGAATGGAAAGACCAAGCTCCACTTTTGAGTGAAGAAGCTCGCATCAAAAAACAGCAGGACTTCCAAGAGCGACTTGTCACATTGCGCAACGCTGAAATGACCTTTCAAAATGAAATCAAACAAAAAGAGGGTCAAGCGACACAACGCATTGCAATGAATGTTACTGGCATCGTTGATGGTTTGGCTAAAGAACAGCACCTCGACCTTGTCTTTGAACTCAATAGCTCTGGCTTACTCTATGCAAAACATCCAGTCGACCTCACCGACCAAGTGATTAAAAAATACAACGAAAACACCAAAAAAGATGTCAAAGTTCTCCCACGAGCTGCATCAAAAGAAACAAATGACAAGAAACCTATGTAATTTGTGAGTTGAAGATGATGAGTACACAACTACCTCCGCTAAAGTTGCCAATGGATCTTGAACACATAAAAATGTGTATTCCACATCGTTATCCATTTTTGCTGATCGACAAAGTGACTGCTCTTGAGCCTAACAAGTCGATCACTGCGATCAAAAATGTGTCGTTTTCCGATCCCATCTTGCAAGGCCATTTCCCAGAACGCCCAGTCTATCCAGGCGTACTTATGATCGAGGGGATTGCCCAAACATCCGGAGTCTTAGGTATGTACACCAAAGGCGAGCGTAGCTCCGAAATACTCTTGGTTGAGATCCTGGAGACACGCTTTCGACGTATTGTCGAACCCGGAGACTGTCTGCGTTATGAAGTAACTGCAGAAAGAAGAAGGGGCACTTTCTTTTGGTTTAAAGGCGAAGCCTTCGTTGGTGATGAATTAGCTGCAAGCGCACGCTTTGCTGCTTCGATGAAATAGGATCCGGATATGAGTTCTTCAGCTGTCAAAATTCATCCAACAGCGATCGTTGAGAAGGGTGCACAACTTGGTATAGGCGTTGAAATTGGAGCTTATGCTCATGTAGGCCCCAAAGTCATTTTGCATGACGATGTTCAACTGGCTTCCCATGTTGTTGTGAGTGGGCGCTCCACTATTGGCGCACGAACCCGCGTTTGGTCCTTTGCAACCCTTGGGGCGACTCCCCAGGATTTGAAATACAAAGGTGAAGATGCTCTTTTTATTTGCGGAGAGGACAACATGTTCCGCGAATATTGCAACATCTCCATCGGTACTGAAGAGGGCAATGGTCAGACTGTGATTGGTTCTCGTAACCTTCTGATGGCGTACACCCACATCGCTCATGACTGTCAAATTGCTAATGACTGCATTTTTGCTAATGGCGCAACTCTTGCTGGTCACATTGAAGTTGATGATCGAGCAGTTATCGGAGGTTTGTCCGCACTGCATCAATTCATCAAAGTAGGTTCTCTTGCAATGCTTGCTGGAGGATCCATGGTGGCACAAGATGTTCCTCCATTTGTAATGGTGTCTGGCAATAGAGCAAAACCCGTAGGCATTAATAAACTTGGATTAGAGCGCGCTGGTTTTCAAAGCGCAGCTCTTGCCAATATTAAGCAAATGTACAAGACCGTATTTCTCTCCAATGCTTCTCTTAGTGACGCAAAAGAAGCTATTTTGCAAATGCCGTCATCAGGCCCTGAAGTCGACACCTTCGTAAGTTTTCTCAATCGCAGCACGAGAGGAATCTGCCGATGAGCGCTGATGCGCATTGGTTTATCTCCGTTGGTGAGCTTTCTGGAGACTTACTTGGGGCTAACCTTGTTCGTGAGTTGAAGTCACAGGATTCTACACTTCGTCTCAGTGGTATCGTTGGGCCATCTTTAGTAGCTGAGGGTGTGCATGCTGTTGCACAAATTGATGAACTCAATGTAATGGGTGCCATCGAAGTTCTTAGCAAGCTTGCTAGCATCAAGATGCTCAAAAACCGTATTTTGAACTACATCGATCGCCATCAGATCCGGGTAGCCATACTGGTCGATTTTGCTGACTTCCATATGAGGCTAGCAGAAGAGCTAAAGATGCGTGAGATCAAAGTTATTCAATATGTTGCTCCCAAACTTTGGGCGTGGCGTGAACATCGCATTGAAAAGCTACGACAAAATACCGACCTTCTTCTTGCAACCTTTCCTTTTGAAAAAAAGTTTTTTGAAGACCGAGGACTGCGCTGCGAGTATGTGGGTTGTCCCATTGCCCAACGTACAGAAAGCATAAAAACATCGAAGATGGACTTAGGTTTTGCTGCAGAGACTCCACTCATTGCTCTGCTACCAGGCAGTCGCATTCAAGAATTAAAACGAATTTTGCCTCCTATGCTTGCTATCGCAGATGTTTTGCACCAAAAGATTCCTTCTACACGCTTTATTGTCCCAATTGCAGCATCCTTGCAAAATGATAGCAGCGCTAGTTGGTTTGCGAGTTTGGAAAAAGAGTACCTTCGCTTTTCAAAGCAGCCGAGCTTAGAGATTATGCATGCTGCTGACATAGCTCTAGTTGCCTCAGGTACTGCAACTTTGGAATGTGCGCTGTTGAACACACCACTTGCGGTTATCTATGCAATGAGTCCACTTAGTTTTTATATTGCAAAAAGAAATGTAAAAGTTTCGTGGGCCAGCCTTGTCAACATACTGCGAAAAAAATCCGTAGTCCGTGAATTTTTACAGACTTTTACAACGGATGAGGTTGCTGAGGAACTGTACTCTCTATACGAATCATCCACTAAAAAAGATGAGATGCTCGAAGATTTTAGACGCTTGCGCGAAGACCTTTCTCAACCTCCAACACTGACCTCGACTCAAGCCATATACCAGTGCTTACGCTGATAACGGAGGATTTCTTAGATGACGCTGAGTCCTAAAGTAAGCGTACGAGATATCGTCTTTAGAATTTTTCTGCAGCCTATTTGGGAAAAAAAGACGCATTTCGTATTTTTTATAATTTCACTGATACTGCTTGCAAGCTCTCAAAGTTTATTTTTATTTCTGCTCGGTCCGTTTCTAAAAACAATGTTTTCGCTTGAAAGCACAGCTAGTATTGTACATGGCGCTGATTTTTTGTCTCCTCGCCTACAGACTTTGCTTCCTCAGCTGAGCGTAATGGCTTTCGCTAAGACAACGTTGATCTATGCTGTTCCAGGACTACTGCTTTTTGCTGCACTTCTAAAGAATCTATCTACCTATGTCTATCAATTGACCTCTGCTTATTTCGGACTCTTGGTAGCAAAACGCTATCGCGACCAACTCTTTACAGCGATATTGAATCAACCTTTCCGGGAGATTGTGCAACGTTCACCCGCAGAGTGGATGTCAGCATTGATGAATGATGTCATGTATCTGCAAAATAAATTCTCTGACATCGTCAACAGTTTGGTTCGTGATAGCATTATGATCCTAGCTGCTTTTGGGACACTTTTGTTCATACACTGGCCCACGGCTCTAAGCTTGATGATCGTAGCTCCAATCTTAGGTTCTGGCGTAGGTCGTATCGGCAAGACGATTGCGCAATACACCTCTGCTGTACAAAAAAAACTCGCTGAGCTTGCTGATCTTATCCATGATTCACGTCGGCGCTTTGAGTTTATCAAGGCTCATCGCGCAGAGGTCTACGAACGCAATCGTTTTGATAGCGTTAATCGTGATTACTACCGAACTATACGTAAATCTATTTTTATTCGATCAATTTTTGCACCGTTTTTAGAATTTATCAGCTTTGCAATTTTAGCCTTGATCCTAATTCTAATTGGCAAAGGCATACTTGCTGAACATTTCTCAGCGAGTGATATGATTGTATTTCTTGCAGCTCTTGGAGCAATCATGGCTCCCTTGCGACGCATCGGTGAGCAGCTCACGCAATTTCATGAAACCAGAGGAGCTTTGGGCAAGAGTCTTGATCTCCTACAGGCTTTAAAGCATGAAAAAGAAACGATACAAAAATCTAGTTCAGAAACCTCATCGACTCATCGTTTTGATATTCAGACCCTTCGTGCAGGTATTGATCACAGCGTCAAGTTAGAGGCTCACGATCTCACGATCACACCAGGGCAGGCAATCGCAGTTATCGGCCCTAGTGGAGGTGGCAAATCGACTCTCATCAAGACACTTTCAGGTTTGCTAAAACCTATAGAATGGGATGCTAGCCATAGTATCGATGAATTGAGTTCACAGAGCTCATTAGTGAGTCAGGTTCCTTTTCTTTTTGATGACACTCTTTTAAACAATCTCAATTACGGACTTCAAGATCCCCTCCATGCAGCGGATCTTGATGCTTATTTTCGGATAGTAGGCATTGATGAAGAATTGAGTCGTTTCAGCGAAGGATTAGAAACTCCGATTAAGGCTCTCTCCAGCAACATCTCAGGCGGCCAAAAACAACGCCTTGTACTGGTTCGATCACTCTTACGGAAGAAGCCTGTTCTTCTCCTTGACGAAGCAACATCTTCGGTGGATCCTAGCATGGAAGAGCAAATATTGGACCGGCTACTAATGTGGGCTCGCGCAAATACAAAGAGCGTTATTGCGGTTACGCATCGTCTCAATATACTTGATCGCTTTGATGAAATTTGGTTTGTTGAGAACGGAAAGTTGAGCGCACGTGGAACGTTGGAGCAGCTGATGAGTCAAAAACGGTTTCAGATTTATTACAATGCGTCCTTATAGAATCTACACCCCTTATCATCTTCAGCCAATTCCCTACCGAATTCTGGCGCGTATTCTTAGTTTTATTTTTCGGATTATTGTCGGTTTTCGAAATTATTTTTATGACAAAGATTGGTTTCGCTCTTATTCTTTGCCTGGAAAGTGTTTATCCGTTGGCAATCTCAGCGTCGGAGGCACAGGTAAGTCTCCATTTGTAATGGAGCTTGCGCAGGATCTAAGTCGACGAGGATGTGAGGTAGCAATACTTACGCGTGGGTACGGTAGTTCACTTCACAAAGATGAAATATTGGTTCTGCTCGCAGGTAAAATTCTTGCAAAAAACTTTGACTCTACTCTCATTCGAATCCCTGATGAAGCTCTCATGCAATCACAAAAAAATGCAAAAGTACCCATCATTGTCTCTGCAAAGCGCAAAGAAGCTGCATTTTGGTTCTTAGAAAATACAAAAATGAGGCCAACGCACTGGCTTTTGGATGATGGGTTTCAACACCGAAGACTAAAGCGTGATATCGATATTGTGCTCCTTGACAGTCAGTATCCTTTTGGAAACAGTTTTATGCTTCCACTAGGATCCCTACGCGAACCTATGCAAAGTCTTAGACGAGCTCACTTTGTGATCTTTACTCGCGCCAATGAAACTGTTCCATCCCAAGCTAGTGAAGACAGTGTTACCGCTATAACAAAAGCTCCGATCTCTAAGATTGCTTTCGATGTCAGTTTACGATCATCCAACCCTCTGCTTCATTTCAGTAGAAGTTTTGAACCCGCTCTGCTCATGCTAGGCATTGCTCAACCCGAGCGTGTGGTTTCACAAATTGAAGAGATGAAAATTCATCTCGGAGGCAGTTATTGCGTCGGAGATCATGAGCCTTTTTCTCCTGAAATTGTTCAAACCCATATGAGTTTGTGTAAATCAATTATCACAACGGAGAAAGACTACTGGCGTGACCCCTCAATATTTGAAAATGCCCCTTGTCCCTATTTCATACTCGACCTTGCTCTTTTTCCTATTGAAAGTGGGAAGGATTCTGTTTTTGATCGAATTTATCGATCGATAAATTCACATTGATTTTACTTCCATACTTTACGCTTAAGACTTTTTATCAAAAATTTTTCCGCCACAAAACTTGAGCTAGCCCCAGGAGAAACCTATAATTAAAGAGGGATTTTTTGGAATTCAAGTGAGCGGAGACTATCTATGGGCAAACGTGACCCTTTTGCAAAAGGTAATGATGATCATCATTCACCAATGAAAGATGACATGATCGACTTTGGTGAAACAAAAGTTATGTCGACCGGCAACAGCAACCGCACCAAAATCATTGCGGGCGTTCTTGTCTTGGGCGTTTTGGTTGGAGTTGGCGTCTACTTCATGACAATGGAGACAGAAGAGCCTGGCATTGTTCTCAACGATATGAATGCTGCAAAGAAAAAAAATCCTTCTCTACCAAAAATGGATAAACCCGCCCTACCTCCAGTTGCACCTCCACCACCTTCGATGGATATGCATGCAGATGCTCCTCCAGCGCCACCAGCTCCTGTTACGCAACCTGTCGATGCAAAACCAATGGAACACAGCGAACCAACTCCGAAACCTGAAATGGCAAAAGATACAAGCAAAGCAGGACCTGCAAAGGTTCTACCTCCTCCACCAAAAGCACTGCCAGCAGAAGACCATGGCTCTCCTGAGCTTGCAGAAAATTCTGCCACTGAAAACAATCCAGTTGCCACACAGGAAGATGAATCTTCGATGAGCGTTCCTGTTTTGTCGAGTCCTGAGGATGGGGCTTCACGCAACTACGATGAGACTGCAAATGCAGCAACGTTCACGTGGTCAGGAGGTGGACGCTCACGCATCCGCTTCTCGAACAGTCCGAAGATGCGCCCCGTCGAAGTAGAAGCATGGGTCAAAAATAATTCGTACAAATTGCTACGCCCTCATCCTGGAACATGGTACTGGCAGGTTAGCAACAAAAAAGGCCGCTCCAAGATTCAGTCTTTTGTAGTCAATGCTCCACAAAAACGGGCTATTTCGTTGATCAACGTTCAGGATGGTGCAACACTTTCCAAAGATAGCGCCTTAGTCCAGTGGAAAGGTGATACGATGGTCACGTACTACCGTATCGAAGTTTCAAATCAAGGTTGGGCCAATCCGTCGTTCCGTTTTGCAACGACTGGCACTCAACTTGATATGCGAGGAGTTCCACAAGGGCAGTACCAAATGCGTCTCGGTGCATTTTCAGAAATATCTGGACGCTGGGAATACACGGATCCTCTGAAAGTTTCGGTTCAGTAACTTTCAACTCTTCGCTCGCGTAATTCCCTTTTCCGTACAAATCCATTGCATCGCTTGATCCCACTCATCCCTTGGCAATTCATCAACAAAAAATTCTGCAAATGCGATTGCAACCGTTGTAAGATTTTTGTGGTTTGCTAGAAATTTGTCGTAAAATCCCCCTCCAAAACCAAGCCTATAGCCCATCTTATCAATAGCAATAACAGGAACCAACAGCAGAGTGTGCTCATTCATTTGAATGATATTTGATGTCGAAATTTCGGGTTCAAAAATACCGAAGCGATTGCACTTGAGAACCGTTGCTGCATCCCATCTCCAAAAGTTCATATTTCGTTCTTTATGTGTAACAGGCAAAGCAAATGTGTGCTTTCTTTTTAAGAGATCACGCAACTCACTCAGAGATGGCTCATTGCGTGTCGCTGAGTAGAGACATATTTGCGAATAGGTTTCGTTCTGACAAAATTTTGCAAGATGCTGACATATAGCACTGGAACGTACAAGCATGTCACGTTGTGAAAGACTCTGCCGTTGTGCAAGATAATGTTCTCGGAGCTGAGATTTATTCATTATAAGGTTGCCGCCTTGTGGTAGTTCAGTAGGATGCCTCGTGCTCTAAAAGAGTGTCTTGAAATGCGCTATGAGTCTTCAATAATTTCGCCTAATTAGGAGCCCAGCCTATGCAACGTCATCTTTCAGAAGAGTTCTTTCATGCTGCCCAAAATGTAATTCCTGGCGGGGTCAACTCGCCTGTGCGCTCGTTTAGTTCCGTCGACAGCTTTCCCTCGTTTATTACAAAAGGAGAGGGCTCACGTCTCTGGGATGTCGATGGCAATGAATACATAGACTATGTCCTCAGTTGGGGAACAGCGATCCTTGGTCATGCGCATCCACAGGTGGTAGAGAGTGTCTGTGAAGCTGCTCAGAAAGGCCTCAGTTTTGGTGCTGCAACTTCAGGGGAGACTGAGCTGGGTCAGCAAATTTTGTCTGCTTTTCCTTCAATGGAACGCATTCGTTTTGTGTCGAGCGGAACCGAAGCATGCATGACGGCAATTCGCCTAGCGCGGGCCTATACCCAACGGGATAAATTTATTAAGTTCAGCGGACACTATCATGGTCATGCAGATTCGCTTCTTGCATCTGCTGGTTCTGGATTGGCTACATTCAGCATTCCTTCCAGCGGAGGAGTTCCAAAGCATTTTATCGAAGATACTCTTGTCGCCCCTTTCAATAATATTGCAGCTGTTCAAGAGCTATTTATGCGTCACAAGGGACAGATTGCTGCCGTGATTCTAGAACCTTTCGTTGGAAATTCTGGTTTTATACGTCCAGCCGAAGGCTTTCTTCAAGAGCTTAGGGACCTCTGCTCTACGGAAAAAGCATTGCTCATTTTCGATGAAGTGATCACTGGATTTCGCGTTTGCTGGGGGGGAGCGCAGACCCTCTTAGGAATAGAACCCGATCTAACAACCTTAGGAAAAATTATCGGCGGCGGCATGCCTCTTGCGGCCTTCGGAGGGAAAGCTGAGATTATGTCTCATCTCAGCCCATTAGGCCCAGTCTACCAGGCTGGCACACTATCAGGAAACCCTGTCGCGGTAGCCTCAGGACGCAAAACATTGGAGATCTTGGGCAAAGGAAATTCCTATGCTAGACTCTCCCAAATTATGCAGCAACTTGTCCGTGGTATCACAGACTCCGCGAATGCGGCTGGCCTCAAGGTGCAGGTCGATGGCGAAGGTGGCATGTTTGGTCTCTTTTTTGCAGATGCGCCTGTTCATTCGTTCGAGTCTGCAAAGCTGAGTGATCTTGCACGGTTTAGGAATTTCTTCAAAGCTGTACTAGAGCGTGGTATTTATTGGGCTCCATCACAGTTTGAAGCAGGTTTTCTATCGATTGCTCACTCAGAACACGATATTGCAAAGACATTGCAAGTTATAGACGACGTATTTCATCAACTAAAATAGCTGAGAGTCATGAATCAACATTCGAAAATTCAAAAGCTAAACGTAGGTATGATTCCTTTTTGGAACCTAGTTCCATTTCGTCAGGAAATTATGCGCGCACGTAGTTTGATGATCGACATCAAGCTGGGCGTTCCCACACTTGTCAACAAATGGTTACAAGAAGGAGATATACATCTTGCTCCTTGCTCCAGTATTTGTTTGAACCAACCTGGCTTTGAGATGGCCTTGCCTCTAGGAATTGCAAGTGATGGTTACGTTCGCAGCGTCTACTTTGGTTTACACAATGATCATCTTCCATACGTTGAGCGTTTAGAAAAGAGAGTTGCAATACTGAGAGAACTCTTCAAAGATCTCTCTGCAAATTCCGATTTTGATGCACGACAAATCTCACAACGTATCCTCGAAGCTGCAAAAAATTTACCAAGCCTCCCCCTTAACGAATGTCCGACTATCAAATTCCCGAACTCTTCGGCAAGTAGCGTTGCTCTTAGCAAGATCTACTACCTCATCTGGTTTGGATACGATGCGTTTAAGTTTATGGCATCTCGCAACTTTGCTCCACTTTCTGGAAGCCAAAGACCGATCGAACTTTTGATTGGTGATGAAGCTTTGGCAAAACACAGCAACTATGCCAAGACCATCGATTTTGGTCAGCTGTGGAAAGACATCACAGGCTTACCTTTTGTATTTGCAGTTTGGCAAAGCAAGGGTCTTTGTTTGAATGGTTGGCGTCGCAAGGTTCTTGAGATTGGAGAGCTTGCTGAAAAGCGCATGCGCCTCGAGCCTACAGGCTACATTCCAGCTCTTCCTCCGACCGATGATCAAGGCAATGCTTTACCACTGATTGAGTACTGGAAAGAAATCAAGTATCGCTTGGGTCCTGAAGAATTTAGAGGATTACTGGTCTTTTTGTGCCTCTCACGTTCTATCTCGGATCAAGCACTCGACCACGAGACTGCAGTTAAGCTTTTGCGATGGCAGGAAGTCTGTCAGATTTAGAGCGATTCCCCTCGATGACTTCTGCTTGAGAAGCTAAAACTCTCTTTCGGAGAGTTTATGATCTATATAATCCCTATTATCTTTCAAACAATCACATGCATTTTCTGCTTGAATTGCACATTTAGAACCTTGGCAAATTTTGCTTCGATTCGTGAGCGCTTAGAAAGCTTACAACTTGCTGATGCCGAGTGGATGGCATGTGCCCAACGCAAAGCAAATCTTCGCAATATTGCGGATGCTTACGCTTTTATATCTCGCCAAAAACCTCATCTTATCAAACAACTCATACAAATCCGCGAGCAACTGGAGCACCCTCTGTATGAACACAACAACAATTGCATTCATACGTTGTTTCCAAATATTCATGGATCGACAAAAAAACAAAACCCACGATCCAGTCACCTTCATTGGCCCAATTGGATTCATTCTGCAAAAGAGATTTTGCCATGAATGCTTTTGCGCTTGTCATCTTGGTGTTCAGCATGTTGAGTGCAACCTTGCACTTGACAAAAGCAGCTCTGGAGGAGTTGGAGCGCTCATCTTATTCCTTTCAAAGACAGAGATCTGAATGTTCATCCGCCTCCGATGACTACTGGGAACAGAGCTATCCGAGCGAATGCATACCTCCACCTACGGATGCCGCAACCTACTGGATTCCACGTGGAGCAAGCCCTCCAGCTCTCTGTCTTTTTGTTCAAGCTTTACAAACAAATCAACCCACTGGCATAAAGGGCCCAACAGGTGAGGACCTATCATGCAATTATCTTTAGAACGATTGCCCCCACTCATTTCTCATTTGAGTTGCATTGTGATCGGGATCACACTTTCTTTTCTACTGCGTCCTGAATCAAGTGCTGGTGAAAGCTACGTACCTGAGAAAATTCTCATATCGCTACCGAACAAGACATGGACTTCTAAGCAACGCCCCCAACTTGGCAGCAAGGTTCATTTTTTGAAAAAGACGGGGAAAAATCATTTTTGTATTCTAAAAAATGTTAGCGCTATAGTTCTTCAATCCGAACCCTATGTAGTAACGAGCCTCTCCTTCAAAGCAGCGGGATCTTTGCCAGAATTGCTAAGCTCCAAAAATAGGGGTTTGCTAACTCTAGTAAGTCCACGTGACGCTGGCCCTTACAAATCGTGCTTAGAAACGAAGATTCAGTATGGCCCGCACTCTTAGAATACTTATTTTTCTGCTTAGCTTTACACCTTGGTCACTACCAGCAGCGACGGAGGATTCGTTCGCAGATGAAGTCATCGATGCCGAACTACAGAGTCGCCACAGCAATCACACCCTCAACATCGGAGAAGCTGAGAAATTGACTCTACCCAAGGGAGCAAGCGTCCAAGTCTCACGTCGAGGCATTGTCGACATACAGGTCTATCCCAAGCACTTGCGTGTACTGGGACTCAAATCGGGATTAGTTGTTCTAACCGTTGTGCAAGAGAACAAAGCTGATGAAGATTTCAAATACTTCATTGAGGTTCGACCAAAGGGGCAAGAGGAGGCTCCAAAGTCCGATGAAATTGCTCATTTGACTAAAGCAGCAGGCCTGGAGTGGGATTCCATCTTCGAGCGTATACATGGCCAAAGCGCAGATTTCAAAAATTTCTACCAACTCAAGAATTTATGTGATTTGCGAAACAATTGTTCGTTTCAAGCTACACTTAATGAATCAGAACAAAATGCAGTTACCCAAAATATTTCAAAAAGCCTTGGGCCTCGCTTTCAAGTGTCTGTGAAAGAATCTGGGGCCATTTTAGTACTTGCATCATGTAATGAGAAAATCACCGAAAAAAATCAACAGAGACTTGTCGAGCATCTTGCTGGTTCGGAGATATACACAAAAAACGTCTTAGTTAGCTGCAAAGAACAAATACAATCTCACTCCTACTTGTTGTATGCAAAAATCATTGTTGTCGAAAAAAGCCTAGCTCGAGAACTCGGGTGGCAGGGTTCGATCGATGCCAATCTCGGTTCGCAAAATCCACTTAGCATGGATACCAACCTCAAACTCGATGCAGCACTAAAAACGAAACGTGCACATGTACTTGGAGAACCCGTGATTTGGTTACTCGGTGCTAGTGAAGCACGACTGCAAAGCGGATCAGAGGTCTTGGTTGCCAAGGATACGAATGAACACAAAAACAGAACTTCCTACTCATGGAAGGAGCTTGGACTAGACCTCAAAGTCAAAGTCTTTGCACTCGAAGCAAAAAAAGCACATATGCAATACTCATTCACTGTTTCGACAGCATCATCCCAGACAAGTTCACACATTCAAAAGAACAAGATTGAGAGCGAAATTGCAATGCCGTTAGAACAGCCAGCTGTTGTCGGTGGTATCCAATTTAAAAGTGAGGGAGAAAGCGATTCACTCATACCATATTTAGATTCAATACCAATTATAGGACCTATTTTCAAACGCTCTGCAAAGAACGATTCAGAAACAAGCCTCTACCTACATTTCTATCTCAAAGAATCTGAAGAAGCAGGCCTACCTTTGTCACAGAAAAGTCCACTAGAGGCAAAGTAGTTCACTTACATTTCAATACAACGATCGCTCACGCAATTTAGCAAAAACCAAAGCAGGCACTAGACGAGAGACATCTCCACCCATAAGAGCAACTTCTTTTACTAAAGAAGAAGAGATATGTCCGAGCTCTTGGCTCGTGGGAATAAATACGGTCTCGATGCGAGGATCGAGATTTTGGTTCATCATAGCCATCTGCATTTCATAAGAGTAGTCGGCCTCTGTGCGCAAGCCTCGAATCATTACCGTTGCCCCCTCAGAGAGAGCGAAATTGACGGAGAGACCTTTGAAAGAGCGTACTTGAATGTTGTCGTTAAGAGTACGACAAACCTGTGTCACAAGATCGACTCGCTCGTGCACCGACATAAACTCGGTTTTTTTGACATTCTCTCCAATAGCTACGATAAGTTTGGGGAAGAGAAAGCTAGCACGTCGAATGACGTCACAATGACCATTGGTTAGAGGGTCAAAGGTTCCTACGTAAATTCCAGCACTATGCATTCGCGTCAGCTGCATCGTCATTATGCTTTCTCCAAATTAGGATCGAGACTTCACCATAGCGTCGAGTTTTAACGGATTCCCAGCGCGGGTCTACAGAAAAGAGTCTTTCTGCAGCTTCGACATCTGTAGTAGCAAATTCCATGACCAGCAAACTTCCTGGCATCATTAGATTTGTGAGTTTTTCTCGGAAAAAATCGGCCCATCGAAGGCTATCACTATAAGGAGGATCGGCCCACACAATATCTGGCGTCGACGAGCTTAGCAAGCGATGCCAAGCCTTGCTTAGATCCATTGCTAGCAAATCCATCGTCGCTGTTGAATCCTCATCCTGGCGCAGGCGTCGCTGAGCCTCAGCAATGTTGCTGCGTAGTGCAGTAATTGCTTCACGCTCCTCTTCGACAAAGACGCACTCTCGAGCACCTCTGCTTAGAGCAGAAAGCCCGACAGCTCCTGATCCAGAAAAGAGATCCCAAAAGACAGCTTCGTAAAGATCGGGAGCCAGCATATTAAATACGGCCTCACGCACCCTTGACAAAGTAGGTCTTGTAATCTTGTTCTTCGGCATTATAATGCGCAGTCCGCGGAGGGAACCTGAGTTGATTTTCACCGTATTAGATCCCAACTTTCATAAATAATGATTTGACTGTCTGATCTTTTAAATTCATCACTAGGCGTACATACGACGTTTTCAGATTGAGGGGGCACAGCGCGTCCATGGGTATAAGACAAGTGAACGAAACGATTGAAGCGACCGGTATCAACGAATGGGGAGCCGGCTATTTTTCTATCGCAAAAACTGGAAATATAGTCTGCCATCCAACAGGAAAAAACGAGAGTAATATACCGCTCTTTGACATCGTAACTCAAGCGAAAGAATTGAATATTCGGACTCCTTTGATCATTCGCTTTCCACAAATTATCCGAAGCCAGATGGTTTCGATGCACAAGGCTTTTAAAAATGCCCAAGCCGAATTCAACTATCCGGCCCAGCACTTTGGTGTTTTTCCGTTCAAGGTCAACCAACGTAAAGAATTTATCGATGCAATCGTAGCATGTGGACGTGAGGTTCAATGGGGCCTAGAGGTCGGTAGCAAGACCGAGTTTATGGCTGCCCTTAGCTATTCTATCGATAAAAACGCACTTTTGATTTGTAACGGGTTTAAGGACACAGAATTCATTGAGCTTGCTTTCTTAGCAGCATCGATGGGACGCAAGACTGTTCTTGTTGTAGAAGGCCCCGATGAGCTTCAAATGTTCATCAACCAACTCAAACATACCAAGTTACCGAAAGAAGCATGGCCCGAGCTTGGCTTACGTATACGTCTTTACAGTCGCGGCTCAGGAAAATGGGAAAAGTCTTCGGGTGAGACTTCTAAATTTGGACTCACGATCATCGAAATCATGCATGCACTCAACATGATCGAAGCCTATGACCTCAAAGACAAGCTGACGATGCTGCACTTTCACATCGGCTCACAGATCACAGCAATTAAAAAATTTAAAAACGCCCTACGCGAAGCGGCTCGTGTCTACGCAAAAATTGTGAAAATGGGATTTGAGCCTTGTCATCTCAACATCGGAGGTGGTGTTGGTGTAGACTACGACGGTAGTCAAAGTTCAGCAACCTCGAGTGCAAACTACAGTCTTCAACAGTTTGCAAACGATGCTGTATATGTGATCGGTGAAGTTTGTCAGAGCGAAAAAGTAAAATGCCCGAATATCGTCACTGAATCCGGTCGCGTAATCGCTGCCTATCACTCGGTAATTGTAACAGACGTACGCGAGGTCCAAGGAGAGGAAACTCTTGATGGAATCGACAACCCTAAATACAAACCGACTCTAGCCGAAGTTCATAAAAGTGTTCGTGAGTTTTCCTTTATCCTCGATAACATGAATAGCAAAAATTACGTCGAGTACTACCACGATGCCGTCGAGTTGTATGAAGACCTATTTTCTCTCTTCAACCTTGGGTACCTCAGCCTAAAAGAACGAGCCTTTGCAGAAGAGCTGTTCCATAAGATCTGCTTACGCACTCTGCAACTTGAAACCGCACAGAAAGCGTCTGGCGAAGAGTTTGTGGACTTGCAAAAGCTAAAAGTTGCAAAATATCTTGCAAACTTCTCTATATTTCAATCTATCCCAGACAGCTGGGCTATAGACCAACTCTTTCCTATTTTGCCGATTTCTCGACACCACGAAAAACCCGAGCACAGAGCTACAATCGTCGACATCACATGCGACAGCGATGGTTGCATCGAACGCTACTCAGATGTTGGAAACGAAAAGTCTGAAATCGACCTCCACAAGCCCAATGGAGATCCTTATTACTTAGGCTTCTTCTTGGTAGGTGCATATCAGGAAAGCCTAGCAAATGAGCACAACCTTTTCGGTGCTATCAATGAAGTCGAAGTGGTTGCCAAAGGCGACGGCTCGTGGAAGATCTCCAAAACTACAAAAGGAGACCCGATCAGCGAATTACTCGTTTGCCGCAACTACAAGATGCAGCAAATAGTACAAAGCTACGGACGTCAGATTCGCGATGCTAAGAAGAAGGGACTCTTGAAAAAAGAAGGGGCCAATACGCTTCTTAAGAAACTTAAAGCTTACCTGAATTCTTACCCATATCTTGCTGAAAACCGCTCCTAAGCTCGATAGGCTGCCTCCCATTTTCAGCAAGCAACTGAAAACATAAGAAAAAAAACTAAATTCTCTAAAGAAGACCAGCTCTCTTCCGAAACGTTGAGAGCTGGGTATCTTAGACTTCTCCTTGGGTGAGGTCTAACTTAACTAAAGGCGCTAGGTCGTATGACATTGCACTACAGAATCATCAAAGAAGGCAACAGAGACACCATCTATTTTAATGGTCGTATCAATGAAGATGCCGAAGTGACTCTAGCCGAGCTCAAAGACAAGGTCGGTTCAGAATGCGCATTTAATCTTCGAGATGTTGCTGGCATTAATAGCCTAGGTGTACGTGCCTGGATTCAGTTTATGAGATCTTTTGAAACGGGTAGAAAGATTGTGTTAGAAGAATGTACTCCAGAGATTGTGAATCAAATTAATATGATTCCTAACTTCAAGGGTACCTGTGACATTCAATCGGTTTATGCAAGTTATGCCTGCGAAAATTGTGGAACTGAGAAGTTGCATCTTTTTGTAGCTGGAGACAATATGCCTAAGAATCCGGAAACGGAGACATTAGCGCGCGTACCTTGTCCCAAGTGTGGTACACCGATGGAAATGGAAGAACTCGAAAGTGAGTTTTTTGGTTGGCTAGCGTTACAATGAGGTTTTGAGCTTGCATGGATGAGTCACAATCAAAAGAAGAGCTTCTAAAGGCATTTAAGCCCTTTGATGACTTTTGCCATGCATTGATTGATTCCTATGCACTTCTTGGAACAGATGGAAAAGTTGTCAAATGCAACCAGCTCTTTGGTGTATTGACGAGTATGACAACGAAGCAAATTCTTAAAAATGCAATTCTTGATGATCTATTGATTTTGAAGATCGGAGGCAAAAACATTTCGGTCTTCGACCTTCTTGAAAACGATCACCCAACCCGTATCGATGAGGTCCATGGTGAAACCTCAAACCAAAAGAACTTGAACCTAATCTTTGGCATCTATCCATTCATCGTTGAAGGCCGCAAATTAGGCATCTTTCTATTGATACGAGATGTTACTGCAGAAACCAATCTCCAGGACCAATACACTGCAAAAGCGACTCAGTCGATTACTGACAAACTGACTGGGCTATATAATAGACAGCATTTTGAACAGTACCTCCCCTCTATACTCAATCAAATGATGGGTGAAGGCGAAGACTACGCTATTTCTCTTCTGATGTCAGATATCGATCATTTTAAGAAAATCAACGACACTCATGGTCATCAAGCTGGAGATTTCATACTTGCTGCAGTAGCAAAGCTGGTCAAAGACACCTGTCGCAAGACGGATGTAGTCTGTCGTTATGGGGGAGAAGAGTTTCTCATTATTCTCCCGGGAGCTGACCTTCATGACTCTGTACTTGTAGCTGAGAAACTTCGAGTAGCCATACAGGATTACAAATTTGTATTCAACGGGACGAATATTCCCGTCACTCTCAGTTTAGGTACCAGTCAGATTCGAGTGGGGATGGAAAAAGCGGATGATGCAATTGCCCGAGCGGATCTTGCACTCTATCATTCCAAGGAACATGGTCGCAATGCTGTAAGCACGAACGAACAAGGCAACATTCAGATGGTCAAAGCTGGGGTTCATCCCTTGTCTAAGAAAGCTTCAGCCTGACGCTCCATATGCAAATTTAAAATCTGTCCTTTAAGATAAAATTCGACAGAATCAAACACATGCTTAGACCAGTCAATAGTAAGGTAGATACCTTCACCGTCTTTGAAAAATTCTTCAAAGTAATAGTCCATGTAGTCTAGCAAGAAAAGCACAGCTTCTTTTTTTGTTAGCTCCCATTCCTTAAATGAAACTCTACCTTGCACTGGATAGAAAAACGTTTCGGAAGTATTGCTCAAAGTCAACGTCACCTCAACCATCTGGGCATCGCTGAAGATTTTGAGCTGAAAGCTTCGACCGTTCAAAAAAGATGCATATTTGGTGTTGAGCAGACGGAGCAGATCCGTTTGTTCCTCAACACTGAGAATCATTTCTTGATTTGAAAGCATAGAATCATCCTATTAATAATTTCTTCGACAAATCGAAGATCGCTAATCTTTGCCACAGGGAAGAACCTGATTCGATTTGGCTCATCCGCTTCTGTGATCGCCTTTGGATACTGTGGAAAACGATTAAAGATCCCCTTCAGAGTTTCGGTCTGCTCAAAACCGATACGATCCCGCAAGTTATTGTCGAGCCAATCAATCATGAGTGCATATTTTTGCAGAACAAAATACTTACGCATAGACTCGGCATCTGGGATTGCAGAATCGCAAAGCGCATTGACAAACTTGCGCTGCTGCTGACGCAAAAGACTCAGCCCTACACGGAATAGATCCATCGCATACTCGGAGCCAAGAATCTTAGCTCCATTCTTAAGATCACCATCTGCAAGATATTCCAGACCTAAGGAACAGAGTGCTTTGGCATTTGCAAATACAAATTTGAGGGTTGAAAGATCATCAACTTCGATACGAACAGCTGCACATATTCTGTTTGCCAAACTTACAAAGCTTTGGTGGATCGTGTTATTGAGATCCTCGCTCCAAAGCTGAGCACTTCCGTAAAAGAGGACCTCATCTAAAAACAATGCAGTATCTTGAGAACTCGAAAAGGTGAGCGCATCTTGAAAGTGATGTGCCAGGGCCTGCCACTTCATTTTGTGTTGGGCTGGATCGAGCTCTGCAAAGGTACTGAGGCTCTCCTCATAGGAAACAAAACCATCTTCTTCTAGCCGAGCTGTGCGAAATTGCTCGATGAGATGCACAGATTCGTTCGGAGGCATATAGGCAGCATGAGCAAGCAACGATAGGGCATAGTTCATGTCATTCCCAAGAATACATTCCATCAGCTCGTGTATGCCTTCACGAATATCGGTATCCGTCGATTCGATAGAATAGAACATAGCATCTGCAGGCAGACGAAAGAGGCTATCTTGGTCAACATCAGTCATTTGCTCATACGCATCCTGGTCATAGATTTTGACAAATGGAGCAAGTACGCTGAGCTGATACTCTTCTTCGAGATCTCGGAACTGCTCATAAGCTTTCTCCGGTCCAATTTTGCGCAAGAGGTCAAACCAATAGAGTACGCGTTGGGGTAAAAACTCTCCCCCACGCCAGGCATCGTAGTCCAATATACGGAGAAACTGCGGGGCACTCACATGCGCCAAAACCTCTAAGCAGTCCCCTGGCCCTTTTTCGAGCAATGAATAGTAGAGCTGCTGTGAACTCAAGCTAGCTATAGCAGCAGCTGGATCTGGACTTGCCAAAACTGCATCAAAATCCACGCGCCCCCAAATATGCCCAAGATCGAGGCCATTGGGGTTGAATGCTAAGCCGCTGCATCCGCTATCATAAATTGCGGGGAAAGACTCTTCCGACAATCGACTTGCCATGATGTCATCCTATGGGTGAGACTGCTAAGTCTCGAAAATTGTTGTTTAGGTTGGATTAATAAGCTACGAATCGAACTTCCATAGAAGCGCTGCAGCCCCTATGGATTAGCATAGAACGCTTCTTTAGGCAAGCAGACGGCTGGACGTTTACATAAGAGAGTGTCTTGTAAAGCCGATACGGTTAGGCGCAGCGAGCACCGAGGCGCAGTTTAGACCTGCTAAATGAGCATCGGAGCAACGCGCCAGATTGGCTTTACAAGACACTCTCTAAACGAATTCCCATTGGCACTAGACTGGTCGGCGGAGACATTGGATCGTTCTACAGAAAAAACTACTGCTTTCGATGGATTATCTCTCGTAAAACATGCCTTCCATCCGGTGGCCACCGAGCTGGAAACTTTGCTTCAGAAAATTCCGGCATACTTACCATGTGAGACCGCAGTTGGCCGACGCATGGTGGATGGGCTATTTGCAAGCCCCGGCAAAATGATTAGACCGGCACTTTATCTACTCAGCTGCAAGCTTGTAGGTTATGACGGACCTCATAAGTACCCCATCGCAGCTGTTAGCGAGTTCGTACATACAGCAAGTCTTCTACACGACGATGTTATCGACAACAGTACGATGCGTCGCAACAAACCCACGACCCATTCCATATGGGGTGATGAAGCGGCCATACTGCTCGGGGATCTTATCTACGCACGGGCTAGCGAAATGATGGCAGAGACTTCAAACCTCGCTATCGTTGCAGCTTTTGCAAAAGCTATACGACTTATGAGTGAGAGTGAGCTTCTTCAGCTCGAACATATCTTTAATTTCAATATTGATGAAAGCACCTATCTTCGCATTTTGCATGGTAAGACTGCAGTGCTCATCGGCACAGCTTGTAAATGTGCAGGCCTACTCGGGGGGTGCACTCCAGAGCAACTCAAGGGACTTGAAGAATTCGGCTTCAAAATTGGCATTGCCTTCCAATTGATCGACGATGCTCTTGATTTCCTGGGGGATGATGATGTTATTGGCAAAAAGACATGCATCGACCTTCAAGAGGGCAAAGTCACCCTTCCGCTTCTTCTATTAAAAGATCTTGTCACATCCGATGAACGAGACGAACTTGAACGTCTCTATGCAAAGGGGATGTTCTCTGCAAGTGAGATCGCTCGCATCTCTTATTTTGTACAAAAATATGGGACTGCTGAAAAAACCTTAGAGCGAGCACGCGAGCTCACCGAGGTTCCCCTCAACATGCTACGCACCTACTTTCCAGCAACGGAAAGCCGCAACAATCTGGAGACGCTTGCACGTTTTCTTGCATTGCGTTCGTTCTAGATCATTTCGCTCTAAAATTTGTCAAGATGGTTTCAAAATAGTGTCCAACTTCCACTCTTCATAAAGAGATGGTTGCCAAGCACCTTTTGCATTTGCTGAGACTAGAACCGCAGCATTCGCGGTTCCCAAATTCACGGGTTGCTTGCTCAACTGCTCTGCAAACTCTGAAAGCACGGGATTGTGCCCAATGATCATAACATGATCCATCTCAGGTGGTAGATCTCCAAGCAAAAATTCTAAGTCTCGAACACATCCGTGATAGATAATTTGGTGAAAAACGGATTGTGATTTTGCATTCGGGTCTAATTCAGCATAGATAGCATGCGTGTGTCGGGCACGTTTTGCTTCGCTGCAGAGTATTCGTTTTGGTAGGGTTTCTTTGCGCTTCAAGATCTCAGAACTAACCTTACGCACCTCCTCCACTCCTACGGTGCTGAGATCTCGTTCCCAATCTTTCACATCTTCCTGAGCATTACCGTGACGAAATAGAATGAGTGTTTTCATAATCTGTGCAGACTGCTTCGAAGCATGTCGAAATACAGCCCTCTCTCCTTTCTGAGCTACACATCAGGTCAAATTGACACTTAACTAGATGTTTTATTTGACAATATTGAAGAGCAAAGACATATTGGTCATAATCATCATAGAAAAAATTCATGTTGTTGAGAAGACAAATACGGGAGACCTGCGAATGAGTAGACTCAACGTGTCGTGGAAACATCCTTTTCTGATGGCTTCCTATCTGATGGGTTTGATGGCCCTGAGTGGATGTGACTCCTGCACAACCAAGCAGAACCCAAAGTCCGATACAACAACGAATGATGCAGGCTCGTCACCTGGAGAAGACAACGTTATTCGTGTAGGCGAAGTAAGCTCAATGACTGGTTCGGAAGCAACCTTTGGAGCATCAACCCACAAAGGTATAGAACTCGCTATCAGCGAAATCAACGAAGCTGGTGGGGTACTGGGCAAAAAACTGGCTTTGACCACAATGGATGACCAAGGCAAACCGGATGAAGCAGCAACCGCTATAACAAAACTCATCTCACAAAATAGAGTGATTGCAGTTCTTGGAGAAGTTGCAAGCTCACGCAGTCTTGCAATGGCTCCCATTGCACAAAACAACAAGATTCCCATGATCAGCCCATCCTCCACAAATCCCAAAGTCACACAACAAGGGGACTATATTTTTCGAGTCTGCTTCATCGATCCCTTCCAAGGGGCTGTGATGGCTCAATTTGCTCACGAGCATCTGAAAGTCAAAAAAGCTGCGATTCTACGTGATGTAAAAAGTGATTACAGTATGGGACTTGCTGACTACTTCATCAAAACTTTCAAAGCTATGGGTGGTGAAATTGTCGAAGATGTTAGTTACAGCGCTGGAGACATTGACTTCAAAGCCCATCTCACAAAAATACGCGGTAAAAACCCAGAGACCATTTTTGTCCCAGGCTACTACACGGAAGTCGGCCTTATAGCACGTCAAGCCCGTGAACTTGGAATCACCACTCCGCTACTCGGTGGAGATGGATGGGACTCTCCAAAGCTTCGTGAAATTGGTGGAGCAGCTCTTGCCGATGCTTACTTTTCCAATCACTATTCAAACGAAGACAAAGCACCTACTGTTGTAAAATTTGTTTCTAAATTTAAAGAAGTCTATCACGAAGTCCCAGATAGCTTAGCCGCTATGGGCTATGATGCAGCAATGCTACTTGCTGATGCAATGAAGCGTGCAAAAAGCTTAAATTCTCCTGACATTCGCGACGCAATTGCTAATACCAAAGATTTCCAAGGTGTTACGGATACCATCACGATTGACGAGAATCGTAATGCTGTTAAATCCGCAACCATCTTGAAAGTTGGAAAAGACGAAATTCATTTCTTCACAACTGTTAAACCAACATCGATAAAATTATGATTGAGTTCTTACAACACGTCATCAATGGACTATCACTAGGCAGCATCTACGCCCTGATTGCTCTAGGCTATACGATGGTCTTTGGCATCTTACAGTTGATTAACTTTGCACATGGTGATGTCTACATGTTGGGGGCCTTTGTCGGATATTTTGGCTCCCGATATTTTTTTCCAAGCGGCAATTCCTCTTTCCTTGCCTTAATAGCTATCATACTCCTATCGATGTCCATCTGTGCAATCATCGGCCTAAGCATAGAACGCATTGCGTATCGTCCACTACGCAAGTCACGACGCATCAATGCATTGATCACTGCCGTTGGGGTTTCCATGTTCTTGGAATTCTCAGGGCAGCTCTTCTTTGGATCCGACCCAAAATTCTTTCCACAGATCTACACCCCATCTGTTGACTGGTCCATAGGTGCACTTAAAATCAATCCTATTCAGGTTGTTGTACTCACAATTGCTCTCAGCCTCATGGTTATCTTGCAATACGTCATTTACAAAACCCGCATAGGTCGAGCTATGCGTGCCGTAAGTTTCAATCACGATACAGCAGGGCTGATGGGCATACCGGTAGATCGTGTTATTTCTCTTACGTTTATGTTGGGATCTGCGCTTGCTGGGGCTGGTGGAGTTCTCGTTGGTTTGGTCTATCCCAAGATTGAACCGCTAATGGGGGTTATGCCTGGGCTCAAGTGTTTTGTCGCAGCTGTTCTCGGTGGCATAGGCAATGTCACGGGTGCTGTCATAGGTGCTTTATTCCTCGGCTTTGCGGAGGAATTTCTTGTTGGCTACTGGATGTCGACATATAAAGACGCACTTGCCTTCTTCATTCTCATTCTCATTCTTTTGTTCAAACCGAATGGACTCTTCCCCGTGCAGACCACGGAAAAGGTTTAGACCCGAAAGGATCGGACGTGGAACTTTCTTACGAACTCTCAGCTCCTTCAAAAACACAGTATGCTCGGTCTGCATTGCTAAACAATCTACCTTGGTTTGCAGCTCTTGCTATAATCTGGATATTTAATAGCTTTGGTGCTCCTCTAGTAAATGTCTATTACTTTAGTATAGTCATTTATGTTGGAATCAATGTTGTTCTGGCGGTCAGTCTCAATCTTGTGAATGGCTTCACAGGTCAATTTTCGATGGGACATGCTGGATTCATGGCAGTTGGAGGGTACACTTCTGCTTTTATCACCACGACTTTACGTGGGGCATATCCTGAGATCTTTGCATCTGCACTCGGAGTACAAGGTGTCTTTCTAGGAGCACTACTTGCAGGAGCTGTTGCAGCAGGAATTGCGGGTTATGTTGTCGGTTTGCCTTCTTTGCGTCTCAAAGGGGACTATCTAGCAATCGTCACACTTGGATTTGGTGAAATCATCCGTGTCTTTTTACTCAACATCGAAGCAATTGGTGGCGCTCGAGGAATGCCTGGAATTCCAATGCTATCATCCTTCGGTTGGGTGTTCAGCATGGCTTTGCTAACCATCTTTGTAATCTCTCGACTTACGGATTCACCACGAGGACGTGAGTTTCTCGGTGTTCGTGAAGATGAAATTGCCAGCGAGGCGATGGGAGTCAACACGACTCAAGCAAAGGTCCGAGCCTTCGTCATCGGAGCATTCTTTGCTGGTATAGGTGGAGGATTGTTTGCTCACTTCTTAAGTTACTTGAATCCAGCAACCTTCGACTTCAACAAAAGTTTTGACATCATCATCATGGTTGTCTTAGGTGGCATGGGTAGCATCACAGGTTCGGTCATTGCAGCATGCGTACTGACGGTTTTGCGTGAGGGTCTAAGATCTCTGCAAGAGATCACACAGATCGACTTTCGTATGATTATTTATTCTTTGATCTTAATTCTCATGATGATTTTACGGCCCAATGGACTCTTAGGAACTAAAGAAATTTGGGATATTCGACCTTTTCGAAGATTTAAGCGCAAGTAAATGTCACATAGCGAGAGAATATTATGTCCTTAAACACAACAGCTCTCCACCTTGACAAGCTGACCATACAATTTGGTGGTCTCAAAGCTGTAAGTGAACTTGACCTTAAAATCCCCAAAGGTTCTATCTTCGGTCTTATAGGTCCCAACGGAGCTGGCAAGACCACTGTTTTTAATATGATCACCGGTGTCTACAAGCCTACCTCAGGATGCGTTCGTACTTTTGGCAAAGACATACACAAATTTAAGCCTTACAAAATAACCCGAATGGGTGTAGCTCGAACCTTTCAAAACATCCGACTCTTTAAAGATTTAAGCGTCCTTGACAACGTAAAAATTGCAATGGACCACAACCCAACTCTAGCTAGAGATGGCTTCTTTTCATCCCTGTGGCAAAGCAACACCTATATTAACAATGAGCGTAACAGAGAAGACAAATGTTTTGAGCTTCTCGAGATTTTTGATCTCTCGTCACGGGCCCATCATCTCGCTCGTAACTTACCTTATGGAGATCAACGTCGACTTGAAATCGCACGCGCAATGGCTACAAACGCCAAAGTTTTGCTTCTTGACGAACCTGCAGCTGGTTTGAACATTCAAGAAAGCCATGATCTCCGCGAAACCATCCGAATGATTCGAGCGCGTTTTGAATTAACCGTATTGCTAATTGAACATGACATGAAAGTTGTGATGGAAATCTGCGATCGCATTGCTGTTCTAGACTACGGAGTCAAAATTGCTGAAGGAACAGCTGCAGAAATACAAAAGCATCCACAGGTAATCGAAGCTTACTTAGGCAGGAAGAAAAAAGATGGCAATGCAACAGAAACACAGCACTGAAAACTGTCTGCTCGACTTTCAAAATGTCGAAGTCTACTACGGGTCTGTACAAGCTATCAGTGGTGTGAGCTTTCACATTGCACAGGGAGAGATACTGACTCTGATCGGTGCGAACGGAGCTGGCAAATCCACTGTCTTACGTGCGATTTCTGGACTCGTTAAAATGACGAAGGGTGACATCCGTTTCAAAAAGGAAAGTCTAAAATCACTAAAAACGCACGAAATTGTCCGAAGAAGGTTATGTCAGGTCCCCGAAGGTCGAGGTATTTTTTTGAACCTCAGCGTCGAAGAGAACCTGGATCTCGGTGCGTGGACAAGCCCGTCGAAGCACACTTTCAAAGATGATCTTGCATATATCTTTGATCTTTTCCCTCGTCTCAAAGAACGACGCAAACAGAATGCAGGAACACTCTCTGGTGGTGAGCAGCAGATGCTTGCAATGGGTCGAGCCCTGATGGCACATCCAGAGCTTTTGCTGTTAGATGAACCGAGTTTGGGACTAGCTCCTCAAATTATTGAGAAAATTTTTGAAATCATTCAGCAGATCAACAAAGAGGGCAAAACCGTCTTACTCGTTGAACAAAACGCTCTACAAGCTCTTGAGATCGCTCATCGTGGAATCGTCATTGAAACCGGAAAGATCGTCGCTCAAGGCAGCGGATCCAAACTTCTTGCACATGATGCTGTTCGACAGGCCTACCTCGGGGGATAAAAACTCAACCTGCTGATAACTTGAGACATATCATCAGCAAACGCCAACCGAACCATCTCAATACTTTTTAAAAGATTTCAAAAATCAAGATTGGATGCAAACAAGATAGCAAAACCAAT
>CAZWOL010000001.1:108582-118968 GCA_964635325.1 uncultured Pseudobdellovibrionaceae bacterium | reverse complement strand
CTAGAGTCCGATCTTAACTTTGAAAAGACAAGATTTTCGTAAAGCTCATAAGGTACATCCATGTTCGTCGATAGAAATTTTGCTAAAAAAATTGAAACCATGAATGCAATGAGCCATCGATTCTATACTCAGGATGAAACGAACTGCCTTGGCCTTTCGAGCGGTGGAGCATTTTTCTCGGGTCAAGAAAGCTTTTTTTCTCAAGTTGTAGGCTGGGGATTTGATGCTTCTGAAGAAGAAATTGATGTTATCGAGACTTTCTACAAAGAACGGTCTGCTAAAGTTGCAATCGAATATTGCACTTTAGCGCGTATCGACATTCTTAATTCACTACTTGCACGTGGCTATTGGGTCTCAGAGTTTAACAACGTTTCTATACTCGATCTGTCTACGTTACAAACACGAGCTTTAGCCACAGACTTTGAATATCGACTCTGCAATACAGCAGAAGTCCAAAAGTGGGGAGAGACAGTTGCGGAGGGTTTTTCGTTTTCTCAGTTCACATCCATGTTCATACGCTATGGGCAAATACAAGAAGTTTACCCGTTCGGTGCTTTTTATAAGACGGAATGCATTGGTGGTGCCGCAATCGCTATTCATGGTGACATTTGTGACTTAGGTATGGCAAGTACACTTTTACAGTTTAGAGGACGGAGAATTCAACAAAATCTATTGCTGATGCGTCTTGCATTTGCCGCGCAGAAAGGCGTCCGTTGGGCGAGTGTTAATACAGAACCAGGATCCATATCCGATAACAACGTTCGCAAACTTGGTTTCCAAACAATCTATAGTCGCTTCAAACTCGAACATCCCGAAAACAGAATTTAGGTCGCTCTAAGTGTAACGATCGAACCAGCCTTCACGGTTAACGGCTTCGATCTGACTATTGAGCGTCCAATAATCGTAAAGATAACCGAGCAGAAAAAAACCTCCTGTAAAAAACCACAGAAGGCCACTCACCCATTTGCCTAAATAAAAGCGATGAAGTCCCAAAACCCCAAAGAAGGTAAGTAAAATCCAAGCGATGGTAAAATTAGCTCCCTCAGTAGTATAGCGACGGTTGGCCTCTCTATCCATCGATGGAATTAAGAAAGCATCTACCAACCAACCAATACCTAAGAGTCCGAAAGTACAAAAATACAAGGTGCCGGAAATAGGCTTGCCGTAATAAAAACGATGAGACCCAGTGAAGCCAAAGACCCAGAACAGGTAACCGATAGGAATGTTGTGCATAACAAATCTCTACAATATTTGTACTGCAATGGCTTCGCTTAGTTTAGCGCCTAGAAAGTATGCGCAGGATGTACCAAAACATCAAAGCAACTGAAGCAAATAACTGCAATGCAGCTCCAACATACTCCTCATCATGGTAGTGATGAAGGATCATGCTCGTATCATGCAAAATCGCAAGACCTGCAAAACCTGCCATTAGAACAGAGAATCCGATGCCGAGGGTAAACCCAAAAATTGCACTACATACAATTGCACCAAGAGCCAGAACTCCCATCCAAATTAAGTAACGTCCCCAGCTTGTCAAATCCGCTCGAGTGAAAAAGACAATTGCCGTCAATACCGCAAATGTTAGCAAGGTCATCACACCCGCTGTCTCCAACACATCTCCACCTGCCGAATGCTGTGCGATTACGAGCAGAGGAATGAAAAGCAGAGATTGGGCTGCGACGTAAATACCGAAACCAATATATTTGCTTGTCGTCGTATAGTTGCCCGATGCAATACGTGATGCTAGCCATGAGACGACCATAAAGCCTCCCATGAAGAGCAACCAACTCACATTCTGAACGAGTGTGAGAACATGATGAGCCACCGGGGTTTGAAACCAAAGATATTCCAGACCAACAAATGCTGCGATTGCAAAAAAGAGTAGCGTGTACACTTTTCTTAGAAAAGTAAAACGCTCTGCTGGACGGGAGATAGAATGTGTATTGTACATGTTAGAGTTCCTTAGTTCGAGATCTTGCTAAAATGGAATGTCATCAAAATTCACTGCAGAGTCATGGCTGGATCCTCCACCATAAGACAGTGGGGCTCCATGATTATCTGCCTGTGGGAAACGAGATTCCTGTTGGAAGCGAGGTTCTTGGTATTCGCCTCCATCATGGTGGCCTGCCGTTGCTGTTGGACCAGAAGCATTAGCACCTCCTCCAATAAATTGGACGGAGCTGGCGTTAATCTCGGTGGTGTAGCGCTTTTGGCCTGTTTTATCATCCCAAGCTCGCGTTTGAAGGCGACCTTCTACAAAAACTTGTCGCCCTTTGGCAAGATATTTTGCGCAATTTTCAGCCTGCTTGCCCCAAACCACCACTCGATGCCATTCTGTTTGCTCTTGTCGTTGACCATCTTTCACCCATGACTCACTGGTCGCAATGCGCAGTGTCGTGACGGCTGTTTGGCCTGATGTGTAACGTGTTTCTGGGTCAAAACCCAAACGACCCATAATAAAGACTTTATTCATAGATGCCATCGCGCTGTCCTCAATAAAAAAGAAAATTCGGATATCAAACGTTGCTTTCCATTCGGCTATGTCTAAGATCTATAACGATGGCCGACAAGTAAAAAAATTCTATTTGCTGAGTTTGCCGTGCCGTGACATTTTCACAAAGAACTTTTTACTGCGACAAGTTGAGGCTGCATGACTGCTTTTTTTGAGAAAAATCTACGGATATTCCTACTTTCTCTGTTCTTCTTCTCCAATTCATGTCGAGATAAAGTCGATCTGCCTTCCATAGGCCTAAATACAGCAAATCCTATTGCCGTTAGCAGCGATACCAGTGGCAACTACTTTTATGTCTTGAACGCCGACTTTCTTCACAAGTACGAGTCTGGCTCGCTACTCGTCTTAGATAAAGACGGCACTAAGCTCACAGCAATTCCGACCCCACGGCTTGGCAAAGTGCTGCATGTGAGTGGCAAGAATCTCTTTATTCTATTTGATCGAGAAGATACGGAGCAAACCGCACAACAACGTCAAGAGTCCTCTTCTCTCGGCATGCTCTTTGATCTCTCATCCCCAGAAAAACCTCGGCTTCTCAAAGAGTTTCATCTGCAAGGCTGCACACCTGCAAATGTCGCAAGTCGCGTTGGGTATGGATATTTTGCGATAGCATGTAACGAAGGTCACCTCTGGATGGGAACTTTGGCAGGCGAAAATTCAAGCATCAAAAAAGTCCGCGAATATCCCTCCTTAAATGGGGGCGTGCGTCGAGCTATGTATTTGGACCCCAAACGCGAGCTTCTTTTTTCGTTTATGAGTGACATGACAAATGGCGACCTTGTCGATAAGCTTGAGACTGACAATGAAACCTGGAACGATCGAACTAAAGTCGAGGGTCCAGATGAGATCCCTGATGCATTGCAACAAACAGCTGGACGGGCAGCCGATATACTTAAAAACACTAGCCGCTTTCAGTTTCTTGTCTATGACATTGCTGAAGCCAAAGCTGCGTCTTTCCCATTCAAAGACTTTAAGGATGTCCAGAAGTCAGAACCGCGCTGGCTCTATTTTGATCTAAGAAACTCCGATCTAGCTGCTGATGACCCCGCTGCCCAAGGCGACGCCACGATCAAATACTATCGCACCAACTTTTGGGAAACTCAGCCAGATCCTGATAGCGATGATTCATTTTATATATCTCATCGGGGGCTTGGTGGTATTGGTCGATCCGAACACTCCAATGACATTATCAAAGTCACCTTCAAAGGCGGAGATCCAAGAGCTAAAGCTGGAGACTATCCACCAAAATTGGAAAGCTATTTATCTTTTGACCGCGTCTATGGCTTTAAAGGCGATGAAACTGGCGCTGATAAGTACATGAATTCATTCATCATTACAAAATACCAAGGACAAAAAATAGTTCTTCTCAACAGCTTCCGCGACTTGGTTAATTTCAGTAATCCTCGCTATATGCTTGCCGCGGCAAATGTGATAGAACCAGGTACACCTTATGGCACTTGGTTTGCACAAGTGAGTTCAAACAAAGTCGAAGATTCCTATTACCAACTCGCTCTTGCGAATAATGGGAACCTGCTGAGTAGCTCCTTCTTCGACGGTAGTTTAAGGCTCTTCAAGGTCAGATTTGGTGATACAATAAGTTTGATTAGATCCATCAATTAATTTTCAAAGTGCACTATGTATCTTAAAAAGATCATCATCAGCGGGTTTAAGTCCTTCGCTGAGCGGATCGTTATTACTTTACGAAAAAATGATATTACTGGAATCATTGGTCCCAACGGTTCTGGTAAAAGTAATATTATCGACTCTGTTCGTTGGGTCATGGGTGAGCAAAATACAAAAATGCTCCGTGGCGAAAAAGCGACAGATATTATTTTTTCTGGTTCGGAAAGACGTAAGGGCCATAGTGTTGCTGAGGTGTCTCTTGTCTTTGACAACTCAGAAAGCTCTCCCTTCTGTCCGGTCGAATACCGACACGAACCCGAGATTTCTGTCACACGTCGTATTTATGCGGATGGCAATCGCGAATACTTTCTCAACCAGAAAGCGTGCCGCTACAAAGATGTCACCGATTTTTTTGTAGCCTCATCTCTTGGTAGCAAAAGTTATTCGATGATCCAGCAGGGTCAGGTTGATCGCATTCTTCAAGCTAAGCCTGAAGAAATTCGAGAGATCATCGAAGAAGCTGCGGGTACAACCATCTTTCGCAATCGTGAAAACGAAACCCAAAAGCGACTCGAAGCCACTCGCCTCAATCTCGAACGGGTTGCAGATCTTTCCACCGAAGTTGAGAAGCAAATGGACGCTCTCAAAGAACAGGTGGAACGCTCCAAAGACTGGCAAACGCTCAATGCACAACTAAAAGAATCCGAACTTTCACTGTGGGCCTTTCGCACACAGGAATTCAAAGAAATCATTGGTGAGCTAACCAAAAAAATCGCTGAAGAAGCTGCTCACGATGTCAAAAACTTTGCTGTTCTTTCACAGCTTGAAGCTCAACATGCTGAGCTGATGGGCATATTAGAAACAAGCGACCCCGAAATCAAAAAGCTAAACGAAGAACTCACCACAACACGTGAACGTTTGGCTCGCAATGAAGAATCTCTCAACAGCTCACTCAAACTCATCGCAAGTGGAGATGCACAGATTGCGACAGCCAAGGAGGATCTGCATAGAGAAAACAGCAGCGCCGAAGATCTTGGCAAACTCTATGATGGCTTGGCTGCTGACCTAAAAAAAGTAAGCGACTCTTCAAAAAGTCACGACGGCGAAATCGAAGAAAACCGCTACCAACTCGAGCTGTTCAACGAAAAAGAGCATATCTTCAACAATAAGTTGAATGAACTACGCAACGAAATTCGCAACATCGACAAAATTGTTGATACCAACAATGGGCGTATTGAGCTTCTTAAAAAGAACTATCAAAAAATTCTTAAAGATAAAAACGATCAAATTCGACGTTTGATTCAACTCGAAGATAATCACTCACAAGATCTTATTCTCATCGATGGCGCACGCGTCAAAACTGACCGCAGCCGAAGGGAGCTTGATGAGTGTCTTGACAAACGCAATCAACTTGAACTCGCTTTTGATGACAATTCCAAGAAAAAAGCTGAAGACGAAGCCAAAGTAAGAGCAGCCAAAGAGGAACTTCTCTATAAAAAAGCTGAAGTTGCAACCATCGAAGAACTAAAAAAGCACTCTGGGGATACGCATGCCGTTATTCTCAAGATCCGCGAAAAATTCCCTGACCTACGCTACCAGGTTCTGACAGATCTACTTTCGTTCAAAGATAATATTTTGAATCTTCCCGAAAAAGCTGTAACTGCCTTTGAAAAATGGGCTGAACGTTTCTGCTTTTTTACACATGAAGATTTGAACGCATTCTTTGCCTCTGTCAGCACAGATGCGCCTGGAAAATTTCATGCGAGCTTGATAGCTGAATCGCATGACTCCAAGCCCTTAGAACAATGGTTATCTGCAAACGATGGTGAGTCGTTCTTCAATTACTTAGCCGTTGATATCGAAGATGAGCGTCTTAAGAAATTCATACAGACACTTGTCTTTGTGCCGTCTAATAGTTTGAATGACAGTCTGTTTGAAGGCCTCAAGCTTGGCGCAACGATCATCACTGCTGATGGTACTGTTATTTCTTCTCTTCGTGATTTGCAACACGGAGTCTCGGGTGCAGGACTTCTTACTCAAAAAGCAAAATCACAAAAGCTTATTGACACCATCGCAAAAATCGAACGTCAGATCGAAAAAGCACAACGCCATTTCGACGATACAGTCCGAGGTGGAGATATCTTGCGCGCTCAGCTCAAAGAGGCACAAGAACTCACGATTGAGAAGAATAAGCGCCTAGTCGAAGCCGCATCGGAGCTCCGATCCTTAGAAAAGCAGGTTCAGCAAAAAGAAGAGATGATTCTTGCAGCGCGTGAATCTTCCAAAGGTATTGAAGAGCAATGCGAAGGCCTTGAAACTGAGCTTGCTGATTTGCAAAACGGCAACACCACCTTGGCTAAAGAGCGTAAAGCTGCTGACCTTGAACTCAAAGAGATTCGAACAGCTCTAGAGGAGCTCACCTTTGATCGAGAAGAGAGACAAGAGCTTCTAAATCAGAAAAAAATTGAAGCTGCAGCAGCCAAAGAACGACTTCAGGCCTTGCAAAACAATCTCTCTCAGATTGAGAACCAACTACAAAACAATCGTGAAAAAATCGAGAAAAAGAAAAGAGATCTCGCAAAAATCCACGATGATATTCAACTCGCGCGAGACAATCGCTCAACGTTAGAGGCGGATATAGGCCAGCTTGTACGTGCACGCGAAGAACTCGATCTTGCTTTGAGTGAAAAACAGAAGGAACATGCAAGTACGCGTGAACAGCTCAAGGCACTCGAACAAAACATTCAGATTTGCCGAGATATGCAACACACTCACAAGAAGGCAATGTCTGAAAATGAGCTAGAACTGGAAAAAGCAAAGATTGCCCTAAAGAGCACAGAAGACCAGTCGCAAGAAAAATACCAGATGGATATTGCGACCTATGAACTCAAAGGAACAATCAACTCTGTTCAGCTCACCAAAGACATCAAATCTCTAAAGGGTAAAATCGAGGTCTTTGGACCCATCAACATGATGGCTTCACAAGAATTTGCAGACCTTACTCAGCGCAAAGACTTTATAGACCAACAAAAGAGCGAAGTTATCAACTCCATGACAATTTTGGAAAACGCTCGAGCTGAAATCAAAGAGCATGCGACTACAAAATTCATGTCGACATTCGTCGCTCTAAATAAGGAATTTCAATCGCTCTTTCCTATTCTCTTTGCCGGTGGTGAAGCACAGCTCACTCTTGTCGGAAGTGAGGATCCTCTGGAAGCAGGCGTTGAGATTATCGTTCGCTTGCCTGGAAAAAAACCACAGAGCATGACGTTATTTTCCGGGGGAGAAAAAGCGCTTACTGCAATTTCTTTGATCTTTGCACTATTAAAATCCAACCCTACTCCATTTTGCTTTCTCGATGAGGTGGATGCTCCACTCGACGAATCCAACGTCCGCAAATACAATCGCCTTCTTGAAGCGCTATCTGACAAGTTTCAATTTATCGTCATCACCCATAATCGACGTACCATGGAAGTCTTTGATACCCTCTTTGGGGTGACAATGCAGGAGCCTGGGGTATCTAAGATTGTTGGTGTCGACTTGGGACAAGCCTTACCAGCACATCTACAAAAGTCGTTTGGACAGGAACGAGGTGTTCAAGGCGCCACAGCGGGCTAGAGATAGCAATCCTCTTGACTCAAGTAGTTTCGCACATAGTCCCCCACTCCTGTTTCGACAGAATGCATGGGGTGCATATACTTGAGATCGTTCCTGAGACGTTCGGTTTTGGCCTCGGTAAAATACTGATACTGAGATCGTATGTCTTGTGGCATCGGTACAAAATCAAATTCTGCTTTGCGATCCATTGCCTTAAACATAGCTTGACCAAGCTCGAAAAAAGATTGGGCTTTGCCCGTTCCTACATTGTAAATCCCTGAAGGCAGGGTCTTGTGATGCTCCCAAATGTGAAGCATAATTTTCACAACATCTTTAATGTAAATAAAGTCACGTTTCTGCTGCCCATCTGCAATCCCTTCTTTATGAGATTGAAATAGCTTCATGCGGCCAGTGCTTTGCACCTGAGGATAGGCCTTTGCAACGAGGCTCATCATTTCTTTTTTGTGATACTCGCCCGGACCGTAAACATTAAAAAACTTTAGTCCACACCAAAAAAACGGTTTGTGAGCACTCTCTAAGACCCATCGATCCACAAGTTGCTTGCTATATCCGTATGGGTTAATTGGTCGTAGTTTTGGCAAATGTATAGGATCATCTGCAAAACCATGTTCACCCATCCCATAAGTTGCAGCAGAAGATGCATAGATCAATGGGATTTGATGATTCGCGCAATAACGAAAGAGTTGCATCGTATAATCAACATTGTTTGCAAGCAAGAAATCCATGTCACGTTCGACTGTCGATGAGCAAGCTCCAATATGAAAGATAGCTTCGACTCGACGCTTGTTAGCTTCGACTTGCAACCATGGTAAAAGTTTGTCGATTCCTAAGTGCATTTGAAAGGATCTTTTCACCAGATTCTTCCACTTGTTGTCACTTTCTAGGTGATCAACGATGAGAAGATCATCAAATCCTTTTTCATTAAATCCCCAAACAAGGGCACTACCAATAAATCCTGCACCTCCGGTAACGATGATCATTCTTTATCCTTTCTTGACTGACAAATCCAAAAGCTCTTGTTAGCTATGAAACTCATCGTTATGATAGTCTGAACTGATGAATTGAGTGGAATACTATGGGTATCGGTTTTTTAGAAATCTGCATAATTGCCATTTTTGCCCTGATTTTCTTCGGACCGCAACGTCTTCCCGAGGTTATGCGGGAGCTGGGCAAGTTTTTCGTTCATACAAAGAGACTAACCAATGAAGTCAAAGGGCACTTCGAACAAATCATGAATGAAGCCGAAGCTGCAGTTGATGCTGATGAGAAGAAAAAAGCAGCTCAAAAAGCACTACTAAAAGCCCAGCCTGCAATACCTGTAGAGGCCGCTCCTGTACATTCGGAAGCTCACGTAGCAGCTCCACTCCATCAAACGGAACAACCTGACAAACAGGCTACCTAGCAGCAGCTTCGACTCTCTGCTGAGCACTAGCATTACTACTAAGCATCACTGCTAGCAATATCCTAGTGTTTTCCACCAAATTTGCGGATCTTTGCTACCAACGCTTTGATCTCACCGTCAGAGACAATAGCTCCCCATGGAGCCATGGATGGACTAAGACCATTAGCAGCGCCACCTTCTTTAATAACTTTAGCAATATGCTCATCGCTTACAGATTTTTGCCAAGCTAGATTTGAAAAATCTCGCGGGGACGGTTTGAGTGCCTTCGCCATATCCGTATCCCCTTTACCAGTCAAACCATGGCAGGTGCTGCACAAAGTTGCAAATTTCTGATCAGCACTCTTTATATCCGCTTCTGATGGACCAGCAGCCGCAGCTGGCTCTGCCTGAGCATTTTGGGTTGTCGTCGTTGCTGCTGTAGGAGCTGGAGCTGGGGTTGAAGCAGCATTCTCAGTAGGCTTTGGTGTCTCAAGCTTTGGCAAATGACCATCATCTGTCAACTGTGGGCGCTTTTGATCTGTAACAATACGTTCCTTCTCATAACGATCACGATGAGGCTGTGGGTTGAATTGAGTAAGATCACATCCCAGCAAAAACACTGGGAAAGCAAATAACTTCCAACGCTTCACCATCATCATCATTTCAAACCTCATTTTTGACTTTTCCAGAGACTCAGTTAAGTCACAGACGCGATGTGAGGTATTTTAGCGAAGACACCTCCATTTAGCATTTACTTTTTTGCCAGAGTCGAAGCGAAGCCAAATTTTTGCCACTCCCGCTCAGAAGATTTTCTCTAAACAAAAGAATCGCCAGAGTCTTGGCAATACGAGCCATACTTTTGACGGAGTGCTGACAAGCAGCTCCAAGTTTGATTTGAGGACTCTTCAAAAGTTTAGTGGGTTTTCCCTTTAAATGTAGGTGTCTTTTTAAAGGCAGCCTCTCTGGCATAGTTTTTGAAATAATTTGTCTCGGAGGTTTCCTATGGCCGAAGAGACACCGTCTAAAGACGAACAGCAGCCTGAAGGCAAAAAAAGCAAAAAAAAGCTCATAATTGTCGCAATACTTGGCACTTTACTCATCGCTGGATTGGGTGTCGGAGCCGCTCTCCTTTTGCGAAAGCCTAAAGATGATGGTGCAGCAAGCTCTCCTGAAAAAGCAGAAGCGACCACCGAAAAAAAAGAAGAAAAGTCTGAACACGGAGAAAAACCTAAAGAAGGTGGACACGGGGAAA
>CAZWOL010000001.1:0-108482 GCA_964635325.1 uncultured Pseudobdellovibrionaceae bacterium | reverse complement strand
AAAAACCCAAGGAAGAAAAATCCGAACATGGGGCAAAGTCCGAACATGGTGAGAAGCCCAAAGAAGAAAAGTCTGAACACGGAGAAAAACCTAAAGAAGGTGGACACGGGGAAAAACCCAAGGAAGAAAAATCCGAACATGGGGCAAAGTCCGAACATGGTGAGAAAAAAGGTGAAGGAAAAGGCGAAGGATCTTCTAAAGCGGAAGAAGGCGACAGCGATGTCGGAGCTAGCTACAACCTAAAACCTTTTCACCTTAATCTTGGAAATCCACTTGAGAATCGCTACATCCGCTTGGAGATGGCAATCGAATACAAGGGAGGAGCGGAACAACTTAAGGAAATTGAAGGGCGTTTACCGCAACTTCGAGATGCCATCATTAGCGTAGCCAGTCGCAAAACTCGCGAGTTTCTGCTCGGCCCTGATGGAAAAGATCAACTGCGCTTAGAAGTTCTTAACCGAATCAATCAGTACATGACTCGAAAAGTAGAAGCAGTCTACATCACAGACATGATCATCGAATGAGACGAGGAGCAAGCTATGGCTGATAACGAAAATTCCACAGGATCGATGGACGACTTAGGACTCGATGCGGATCTAGAAGCAGCTCTCAATGAAGAAGAGACAAAAAAAGAAGATCCCAAAGGGACAGCAGATGCGAGTCCAGATCGCATCCTTACGCGAACAGATTTTTCTAAATTAAAAATGATCCTCGACGTGCCTCTCAAGGTATCTGTCGAGATTGGTCGCACAAAAATGTTGGTTAATGATCTTTTGCAACTTGGTCAAGGTTCGGTCATTGAACTCGACAAAATTGCTGGTGAACCAATGGAAATTCTTATCAACGACAAACTGGTCGCTATGGGTGAGGTTGTTGTTGTGAACGAAAAATTTGGCGTTCGTCTAACTGACGTTGTCTCTCAGTTTGGCGTCAGCGACCTTGAGCAAGAAAAAGATATGGATACTTAAGGAGAACATAGGTGCGATACCTCATACTGATTGCTACAATTCTATTTGCTTTATCTTCAGCTATCCATGCAGAAGAAACGAAAATATTAAGTCTAGAAAAGATCGAAAGCACTACCGATGACAGCACGGCAACCGTCACAATGCAATTCAATGGAGAGCTCAGCAACCGATCGTTTGCAATTGAAGAGCAAGATGGGTTTTTTCAGGTTAGTTTGCCTAATATTCTAGTTCCAGAAAATAATAAATTTTATGACGGAAGCGGTCCCTATCTTAAAAAAATTGCAGCCTACCAAACCTCTCCAGATTCCGCTGTCGCACGAATCTATGTAAGACCTTTTGATCTTTCAAAAGAAACAAAAGCAAATCTAAAAACAAACCTCAATGAAAACAAAGCTACAGTTCAACTGCCTTTAAGCATGTTTAAGAAAGACATCACCCCAAACAGCACCCCAGCAGCAAGCGCCAATCCACCAACACTGCTCGGTGAGCATGACCTAGATTTTTATATGCAACGTCTTGGAATCTTTTCTCTCTTATTTTTTGCAGCTATATTCCTCGTCCTGAGTTTGAAAAGGCTACAAAAAAACAAGATTTTCAAAGCAAGTGGTGATGGTGCCTTTAAGATGAAAACACTCAGCCAGCTATCATTTTCACCGCGTCAAAAAATTTGCTTGATTCAAGTTGGCTCCGAGCAGTTCCTAGTTGCTGTCACTGCAGATCAAATCACTCTTCTAAGCCGCATCGGATCCACCGAAGCAAAACCGATGATGGCAACAGAAACAGAATCTCGTGAAATTCGCAGACCCATACCACCCACACCTCGATCCGACAAGTTTCTAGACAGCTTACGCTCAAGCATGAATCGTCAAGAACCAAGCGTTGAAAGCAAAATCGAAGACTTTCAACGTAAACCCAATATTGAGTCCGAAAGAAAAAGCATAAATTATGCAATCAGCGATGATGGCATCCAAGACAAAACCAAGGAATCCACTCGAGCCATTGATGATATCACACGACTCATTCGTGAAAAATTGAAGAGTTTACCTCAGATCTAGAGTCTAGAGACAGGAATCGAAAATGGCCTGGAACAAAAAGCAAAAAGCCCTCTTCTGCATCTTCGTGATTGCACTTGTATTGCTCATATTCTTCATTTCCAACATCGCATATTCGCAAGTAAAGATTCCATCACTAAACCTCAACCTTTCCGAAAGCGATCAACCTGAAGCGATAGTGCCTGCGATGAAGATCGTCGCATTTTTGACTATACTGTCCGTTGCTCCTGCTATCCTTCTCATGATGACATCTTTCACGCGCATACTGATCGTTCTAGGCTTTGTGCGACAAGCCCTTGGCACTCAATCCATGCCTCCAAACCAAGTTTTGATTGGGCTATCTCTCTTTTTAACTATGTTCACTATGAGTCCAGTCTGGGAGATCATTCAAAAAAATGCCTTGAACCCATACATGGAAAAAAAGATTGAGCAAGAAGAAGCCTTCGCTAATTTTTTAGCGCCAGTTCATAAATTTATGATCCAAGAAACGCGAGAGGATGATCTCAGCCTCTTCTATAATATTTCTAAGCTTCCCAAACCATCCCAACCCAAGGATGTCCCAATGTCGGTGTTGATGCCAGCATTCATGATCAGTGAACTCAAAACAGCATTTCAGATTGGGTTTTTGGTCTACATTCCATTTCTTGTGATCGACATGGTCATCTCCTCGATTCTGATGGCAATGGGGATGATGATGTTACCTCCAACAGTCGTATCTCTTCCTTTTAAACTTGTTCTTTTTGTACTTGTAGATGGATGGTCTCTCATCATCTCATCGCTAGTAAAAAGTTTTCAAATTTTTGGGTGATCTATGACACAAGAAACCATACTCGACCTCGGCAGCCAAGCGATCCTTATGATGATAAAGATCTCAGCACCTGCTCTCTTATCCATAATGTTTACAGGTTTTTTGGTTTCGATATTCCAAGCAGCAACGCAGATCAATGAACAAACTCTTTCATTTATTCCAAAAATCATCGCAATGACGGCAACTCTAGCCTTCGTTGGACCTTGGATACTACAAACTGCTGTATTTTTTACAAAGCGAATCTTTGACACGATACCTATGGTCACTCACTAGCGAGAATTATGTTCGATTTTGATACAAGCCTGCTGTTTAGAGGTGCACTGATTTTTCTTCGTATTGGCGCACTACTCTTTGCTATGCCTTTTTTTGGGGACTCGATTGTACCCAATTCGGTTCGCATTTTACTATCCCTTGCTCTGACAGTTGGACTATTTACCTTGGTCTCTCCTCATTGGGTAGATGTGAATACGCTCACATTTTTTTCGGGAGGATGGATGGTGATCAAGGAGGTTATCTTAGGCCTTGCCATTGGTTATTTGACTCATCTTATGTTCGACTCTCTCATCATGGCAGCAAGTCTTGTTGGTTATCAGATGGGATTTGGGACTTCAAACCTACTCTTTCCAGGTAGTGAAACACAGATGAACGCATTCACTGCCTTTCATCGCGTCCTAACGATGGGAATCTTCCTAAGCCTTGGCCTGTATATGATATTTATCAGCGCTATTGTTGAAACATTTGAATTTGTGCCTGCTGGAAAGGGTCTCTTTGAACATTCTTTTGCGCAGCTTGTCACAACAATGACCGCAAAGATGCTTGCCATTTCTATTCAACTAGCAACTCCCGTACTTGTTGCGTTACTTTTTGCAACAGCTGCTCTTGGCGTACTTGCAAGAACAGTACCTCAGCTCAACGTTTTCACAATGAGTTTTCCTCTCAATTTTTTTATTGGATTGGTCACGTATATACTAATGATGCCATTTTTTCCTGCATGGTTACGCGACCACTATTACACTAGTCTCAAGGACATAATGTCTAGCATTCGAATTCTCGGAACTTAGCAAGGACTGCGATGGCAGAAGAGGATTTAGGACAGGATAGAAGCGAGGCCCCTACCGACGAGCAGCGAGACAAGTTTCGCAAGCGTGGGGAAGTTGTGCATTCTCGCGAAATCACGTCTGCACTTGTCCTTGCTTTGTTAGTCGGATTTCTAGGATTTTATATACGCTCGGTTTATTTCGAGCTGCACAGCTTTATGAGCAAAAATTTTCGCTTCGAAAATCTCAGTGCTTTTAATAGCGAAGAGGTATTCCGCTACCTAGGGTCTGTTATGCTCCTCTTGCTAAAAATGACCTTACCTATTTTTTCGACAGCCGCACTCACGTCGATCGCTGTAACTTTGATTCAAACACGTTTCAATTTTTCTTGGGAACGAGTCTCCTTTAACCTTGCTAAACTCAATCCCATCCAGGGCCTGCAGCGCATGGTTTCATGGCATGCGATTATTGAAGTTATTAAGAGTCTAGGCAAGGTGTTGCTGATCTCTTTGATTACCGGATCCATACTTTACAGTGAATCTCACAAATTCCCCTCTCTCTTGAATGTGTCTATTCGAGCTTCTTGGTTATACTGGATCGATAAAGCAAAGTTTCTATTTCTTATGATTCTCATCGCACTTCTTCTTCTTGGTACATTTGACTACATGTACAGTTACATAGTTCTTGAAAACCGAATGAAGATGAGTCGCCAACAAATTCGCGATGAGTACAAAGAACGAGAGCTTGATCCTCTCATCAAGCAACGTATGCGTCGTATGCAAAAGGAAATTGCAAATCGCAAAACTGTAGAATCCACTCGCAAAGCAACCGTTTTGATTACCAACCCGACTCACTATTCCATTGCCATACGTTATGAATTGGGAATGCCTGCACCAATCATGGTTGCCAAAGGCATGGATCATATTGCTTTGCAAATGCGACAAATTGCAAAATCAATGAACATCCCTATTATTGAAAATAAACCTTTGGCTCAGACACTCTATAAAACGCTTAAGGAAAACCAAGAAATTCCTCCAACCTTGTACAAAGTTTTATCTGAAATCATCAGTCATGTATTCCGAATCAAAGGCATAAGGATTAAAAATTAGGCCATGGAAATAGCAGTTAAACAAGGCCCCTTGCAGATCTTAAAGAACCCAGAGACCCAGTTTGCGATTGCATTGCTGGGCACCATCTTCATGATGTTTCTACCTCTGCCTCCTTTTATTTTGGATCTTTTGCTAGCTGTTTCGATGACGTTGGGTTTCTTAATTCTTCTAATTGCCATATACATACACGAACCATTGGAACTCTCAACTTTTCCTACGATTCTACTTTTGACAACTCTATTACGACTGTCTCTAAACGTTGCTACAACTCGAAACATCCTACTCAAAGGATCAACGGGAGATGTCAGTAAAGTTATTGCTGCATTTGGAAATTTCGTAGTTGGAGGCAACTACATCGTTGGATTCACCATCTTTCTTATTCTTGTCATTATCAACTTTATCGTAATTACTAAGGGTGCTGGTCGTGTCGCTGAGGTTGGCGCTCGATTTACATTGGATGCAATGCCAGGTAAGCAAATGTCGATCGATGCCGATCTCAACGCTGGAATTATCGATCGCGAAGAAGCCAAAAAGAGGCGTGAGAAGATTGAGCGTGAAGCAGACTTTTATGGAGCAATGGACGGTGCTTCCAAGTTTGTTCGTGGAGATGCGATCGCTAGCATCATCATTACGTGTATCAACGTCTTCGTTGGACTTGGACTTGGTGTGGTCCAACACAAAATGTCATTTAGTCACGCTGCTCAAGTATACACGCTACTGACGGTTGGGGATGGACTCGTCACGCAGATTCCTGCAATTATCATTTCCGTTGCTGCAGGTATAGTCGTCACTCGCGCAGGTAGTCAGAACGGCCTCTCCCACGAACTTAGTAACCAAATTTTTCTCAACCCACGGGCACTTTTCTTATGTAGTGGATTGCTTGTTTTTATGTCTGTGATTCCTGGATTGCCAAGCTTGTCAATGCTAGGACTCGCTGCTGCTTTTTTCGGGGCAGGACGACTATCTAGAGCAGAAGGTGAACGTCGCAAATTTCAAGCAACAGCAATCGAAGCAAAAGCCAAGAAACAAGCAAAGCGTGTGGACGCAATCGACACTCTCCTGCATGTCGACACACTTTCTCTCGAAGTTGGCGTCTCACTCATTCCTCTTGTCGATAGCGAACAAGATGGTGAAGTCCTAGAACGCATTGTCTCTGCTCGCAAGCAATTTGCAACAGACCTGGGCATCATCGTTCCTATGGTGATGGTTCGTGACAATATTCAGCTAAAGCCTGGCGAATATCAAATACTACTCAAAGGCAACCCGGTTGGACGTGGACAACTGCTTATCGACCATGAACTCGCGATGGCTCCGGAAGATACCTTTGAACCTATTGAAGGGATCAAAACCAAAGAACCTGCCTACGGTCTAGATGCTGTATGGATTAAACGAAGCCAACGCGATGAAGCCGTCTTCCGCGCCTACACTGTAGTTAACTGTGCAACAGTTATCGTTACACATTTGACAAAAATTATCCAAGACCATTCCCACGAACTCATCGGTCGCCAAGAAATGCAAAATCTTATCGACGGGCTCAAGGAAAAATATCCGAAGGTGGTCGAAGAAACAATGTCTTCAGATGGACTCAATCTTGGAATTGTTCTTCGAGTCGTACAAAATCTGCTGCTTGAAGGCGTCAGCATTCGTGATCTGCTTACAATTTTCGAAACACTTGCAGATTATGCCAAAGTCACAAAAAACCCTGTGCAACTTACGCGACATGTTCGCAAGGCACTCGGAAGAAACATTGTTCGCAAATTACTTTCACCAAAAGAATCCCTGGTTGTTGCAAGCCTTGATCGTGGTGTTGAAGATTTACTTATCTCCAATCTCAAACATCATGAGGATGGTTCCACAACTATGGACTTGGCACCAGATCTTGCACAAAAAATACTACGTAAGATTGCTGACTCCATGCAAGAATTCAATAAGTACGGAACTCTACCCATTCTTCTCTGTGGTCCACAAATTCGCTGGGACTTGAAAAAACTTGTCACTCGCTTTGTACCTGGAGTTACCGTCATAGCCTTTGATGAAATTCCTTCTGACATCGAAACTGAGAATATAGCATTAATTTCGCTTTAACTTGAGAGGTAGATATGTTGGTCAAAAACTTTGAAGGGCACACCATGCGTGATGCCATGAAGAAAGTGAAAAAAGAGTTTGGAGCTGAAGCCATAATACTTGCGACTGAAGAAAAATACATGGAAGATACTCGAGAAAAATTCTATGAAGTTCGAGCCGCTTCCGCGGTAGCATATCCGAGAATAAATGAACGCGACACCTATCAATATGAAAGTGCAAATTTTGAAAGCGTAAACAAATCTTTGAATGAACTTTCAAGAAAGGTTTCAAATTATTTTGAATCCTTCGCAAGCAAGTCTCAAATCAATTCTCTGGAAACTGAAGTTAAAGATCTCAAGGTTTTGTGCATGGAGCTTCTCGACTCAAGATCTGATTTTCTACCAGAATCCGTCCCCGTTGAGTTACGCAAACTTTTTAATTGTTTAAGCATTGCTGGCATAGACAAACATCATCTTGCCGATTTGGTTCGTCAACTTAAAAACAAGGATCCGCAAAATACAGCAGAAGAAAACTCATCACTAGAAGCTTACCTTCCTGAGGCGATACAATGGTTTGCGAAGAAAATTCGTATACGACACATCGTCCCAGAAAGCAGCAAGTACCACTCCTTTGTGGGATCTAGTGGTGCTGGAAAATCCTCTGCACTTATTAAAATTGCAGCTCACTTTATCAAGCAGAAAAAAAAGATACAGATTATTACGTTTGATTCTCAAGGCCTGGCTTCGCACGAACAGTTGCGTGTTTATGCAAAGATTTTGAATATTCCTGTTGTAAATACTTACGGAATTGATGAGCTTCGCAAAACCATTTCGGAAAGCTCCGCATACGATCTCGTTCTTATTGATAATGCAGGGTGCTTTCCCTACCAAGAAAAAGAAGTTCAGTCATTTCGCGAACTATCCTCTCAGATCTCACCTATAGACTTTCATGTGGTTCTGCCACTAACTGAAAAACAAAATCAAATGGATAACACCATCCGAAAAAGTTCCAACCTAGGAATTAGCAGCCTCATATTTACCAAATTAGACGAGTCTCGCAGCTGGGGTGAAATGTTCAACCTAGGCAACAAATGGTCACTGCCTTTGAGCTACTATTCAACGGGACCCAAAATCCCAGACGACCTGGGAACAGCTACACGTGAACACTTACTTGACAAAATTTTTAGTTTCTAAGTGGAGTTTGCATGAGTGCATATTTACGTCAAGTTCAGTCTGCATCAGCATCTCGCAAGCCGGGATCCGCCAAAGTCATCTGTGTATCTAGTGGCAAAGGAGGAGTAGGCAAAACTTTATCAGTCACCTACTTAGCAACTTTTGCAGCAAAGCTAGGACACAAGGTGCTCGTCATCGATGGAGACTTTGGAATGTCCAATGTGGATGTTGTTCTGGGTTTGAACGCAAGTTACAATATAAGAGATGTATTCGATGGACGAGCATCGATTAAGGATATTCTCTTGACAGGACCAATGGGAATCAAAATAGTACCTTCAGGTTCTGGGCTAAGCAAGTTGCAGCATCTGTCTTTCATTCAGAAACAAATTCTTCTAGAAGATCTTAAATCACTCCAAGAAGACTTTGATCTGGTGATTCTCGATAGCGGCGCTGGCATTGGGACAAATGTTATTTACTTAAATCAACTTGCTCACAAGACACTCGTCGTCACAAGCCCTGAACCACACGCCATCACCGATGCCTATGCACTGATAAAAACCATAAAAGAAACGACAGACATCAACAAGGTTGATTTGATGGTAAACATGACAAAGACTGCCGCAGAAGGACAAGCTGTAGGGCTACGCATTGTCAATGTTGCCCGTGAATACTTGCAAATGGATGTGAACTATGTCGGATGTGTTCCTCTCGATCCAATGATCAGTCGTTTCGTTCTAAAAAGAAGCATCGCAAGCGAAGAAAGCACCAAATCCATGGCTGCTCAAGCTTGGTCACGTGTAACTAGAGATGTTTTGGAAAATTTTCATACCAATGATGAAATGAATGTTCGATCCTTTTTGTCATCCGTTATTCATTCGACACTTTAAAATATAGGTTGGCCATGAAAGGTTTAGTCAAAAAGTACAAACAAAACAAACGAGAGGTCGATGGTACGTTGCGCGATCAACTTATCATGGACTACTCGTCATTGATTCGTTTTGTAGCTCAGAGAATTTCTGCACGACTACCATCCAATATTGAAACGGATGACTTGATCAGTGCTGGCGTTATTGGTCTTATGGATGCTATTGAAAAATATGACCCTAGCCGTGACAACAAGTTCAAAACTTATGCAGAATTTCGTATTCGAGGAGCCATACTTGACGAGTTGCGCTCACAAGATTGGGTCCCTCGATCGGTTCGTGACAAAGCGAAGAAAATTGAAAAAACTTATGCAGCACTTGAACAAAGACTAGGCCGTGCTGTAACCGACTCAGAAATCTCTGACCAAATGGGTATGCCATTAGGGGAATACTACGAGATGGTTGCGAAGGTCAAAGCCATTTCTTTACTTTCGGTTGATGAGCTTACAAGTTCCAATCAACACGACAAACGCAGTCTTCTTGAGTCGCTAGAAAACGCAACTGCAAAAAACCCATTCTCTCATCTCAACAGCAAAAATGTACGCAATCTCTTAATGACAACCATTGAAGACCTACCTGAAAAGCAAAAGCTCGTACTTTCTCTCTACTACTATGAAGAATTAAACCTTAAAGAGATTGGTCGAATATTAGATGTAACAGAATCACGCGTGAGTCAACTTCACACGCAAGCCATCGACAAATTGCGATCCAAAATAAAAGAAGAGATATCTGACTAAGGAGGTCCTATGAGCGAAGCAGAAAAACCTGAAGGCTTCAGTGCAGAGTCCGTTAAAACTTATCCGCATGCTGAAAGAAAACTAACCATTGAAGTTGGCCCCTATTCACTTGCTTTCAGTCCGGAAGGCGCACCTGCAACAAACCGACAAAAGGCTCTAACAACGTTTATCAGCCCCCATGGGATGGAAATTCAGGGTACTAAAGACTACCCGAAGGGCACCTTGCTTAAAATTGCCGTTGCTCTTCCTGACTACTGGACCCGCAAGAAAAAATTTGTCGATTACAACCGCATCGATGTTCCTGATGACTTCAAAATCCTCGCTAAGGTCGTGGGATCTCAGGAGCTAGGAAAGCGTGGAAAAAAGAAACTTATCTTAGTACAGACTGTCAATATCGATGAGGTGGATGAAAAAGTTTTGAAAGATTTTTTACAAGAGGGAAAATGAATACCATCGTTCTGATCACACTTTTTACTGCAGATTTCATCCTACTTGGGATCGTCTATTTTTCTTTGCGAAAACCAAAAGCCAGCGGAGCAGATCTTGCAGAGATGATGGAAGAACGTAATTTACTCCAACAGATGCGTGATGAAATCCGCGCTGAACTTGAATCTACTAGCAAATTATCCAAAACAAATATCCTGGAAATCTCTCGATTGTCAGGTGAAGTTGAACAGGAAATCAAGAATAGCGGACAGCAAATCGCACAAGGAGTGGAAGCAATCGTAAGTGAAATGGGAGCAAAGCTTCACCCAACCCTCCAAGAACTTCAAGAGCATCGCAACGCATTGGAAATGCTGTCCCGCAAGCTGGAAAGACAGAAACTCACGCTAGAAAAAACCCTAGATCGGGCTGAAAGTTTCACAAAATATCTTAGTGGAGCGATCCCTGCAGATGAAATTTTGCGAGACCTGGAAACAAAAAAATATTCAGATGCTCGACATCTTTTATCACAAGGCTTTACTACCGATCAGGTAGCCAAAGAACTAGGTCTACATGAACAAGAAGTTCGACTTATTCTTACTGCATCCAACTAAACTTCGCTTCTAATAACTATGTAAAATCCTCTTTACGCAATAAAACACTTCTAGATTTTTGCATGTTCCTGAAAAAATAGTTCGACGCGTTCGTAGAAATCTTTTTTTTGTTCGACCAAAAGTAAATGTCCCGTCTCTTCGTAAACATGAAGTTGGGCCTGGGAAATTAAATTTTTTATATTTAAAGCTTCTGCAAGCGGGATAATCTGATCATCACGCCCATGCAATACAAGCACAGGAAGCTTAAGATTGCTAAGCGTCTCCTCGCTGAAGCGAGTCTTTGCCATTGCACTCTGCTGAGCCTTTGCGTTTCGATCAAAACTGCTGTCACGATTATTGTTTGCTATTGCTTTAGCCATGGCTTGTAGCAAGAGTTTGCTGCTTGTTGCAAAATTTGGATGAAAAAACTTTTCGAGACGAGTCAATATTTGTGCTACATCCTGTGGCCAATCAAAACGTTCTGTGAAGCCTCTAGCACCTGTCGATGTTGAAACAAGACACAGCGAACTGAGGCGCTGTTCTTCTGACAACGCCAAGATTTGCGCGATATACCCGCCCATCGAAACGCCGAGAACATGGCTGCGCTTTATGTTGAGCATGTTCCACAAATCCACAACATCGCGCGCTATATCTGCGATGCTAAAATCAAGCACGCCCTCTGTTAGGCCACAACCGCGATTGTCAAAAACAAGAACACGCCATCCTCTCGCAGCGAGATAGGAACCAAGTAATTTAAAATCAGAACTTGGGCGTGTATATCCATTTATCAAAGTGATCCACCGATCACTATCGCCGTAAACTTCGTAGTAAATATCAGCATTTTTTTTTGTTAAATAAGCCACTTTCGCTACCCTTCCTCGCAAACGCTCTTTTCGACATCAAACGTGAGGGCTAAAAATTTATAAGTTGACCACGGGTGCTGTCAGTCTATATTTTCTTCCTTTGTGCTAGCAAAAATATTTCCTCTAACATGAAAACCTGCGGCAAGTAGCGGCCACATTATCGTGTCCGTTGCCATTGCTAGGATTTTCTCACGTGACCTTGGGTGTCGAATGCTTTCAGAACTTAAATTAAGAGCGACTAACATTCATGAAAAAGAAAACGAAGATGGGATCATGCATGTTCGAAAAAGGGACGGCTCTTTAGAACCCGTAGACATCGTCCAAATCACGAAAAAAGTCGCTAGATGTGGTGCCGGTCTTTTGCATATCAACCCCTATCTCGTTGCTAGCAAGGCGATTAGTGGGATCTACGATGGCGTCACTACAACAGAACTCGACACCCTGCTGATCCAAACTGCAGCCATGCTGATTAGTGAAGAACCCGAATATTCTAAGCTTGCTTCACGCCTACTGACCAACTTTATTGACAAAGAGGTAGGTGTCCAGAAAATAAAGTGTTTTTCGGATTCCATTGAAGCTGGATACCGCAACGAACTCATTGGGGATGAGCTCCTTCAATTTGTGCGCGAAAACAAAAAAGCACTGAACTCTGCAATTCAAGAGGAGCGTTGCGATCTCTTTGAATATTTCGGTCTACGCACAGTTTATGATCGTTATCTACTAAAAAATCCCTCGACACGTAAAGTTACTGAAACTTCTCAGTTCTTTTTTATGCGCGTTGCTTGTGGTCTTTCTCGCTCCTTAGAAGAGGCCAAAGAGTTTTACCAACTCATCTCATCATTCCAATATATGCCAGCAACACCAACGCTGTTCAATTCAGGAACACGTCACCCACAAATGTCGTCGTGTTATCTTCTAGATTCGCCAAATGATAGTTTAGAAGCCATCTATCAAAAATATTTAGATATAGCTCTTCTCTCTAAATATGCTGGAGGCATCGGCGTTTCCTTCTCACGTGTGCGCTCTTTCGGCTCTCTCATCAAGGGAACTAACGGGAAATCCAACGGCATCATACCGTTCTTGAAGACATTGGATTCTTCAGTTGCTGCAGTGAATCAAGGCGGCAAGCGCAAAGGTGCAGCATGCATTTATCTTGAAACATGGCATGCAGATATTTTTGAATTCCTTGCTCTACGCAATAACACAGGAGACGAGTCACAACGTACGCACAATCTCAATTTGGCGAACTGGATTCCAGATCTCTTTATGAAACGAGTTGAGGCCAACGAACTGTGGTCTCTCTTTGATCCTAAAACCGTACCGGCTCTTATTGACACTTACGGTGAAGAGTTTGAAAAAATCTATCTTGCTGCTGAAGAAGAGGGCCTCTTCCGCAAACAGGTTCCTGCTCAAGAACTCTATGGCCTCATGATGAAGACGCTTGCGCAGACTGGCAATGGTTGGATGACTTTCAAAGATACATGCAACTTAAAAGCCAACCAAACACTACGCAAAGACAATGTTATTCATCTCTCGAATCTGTGTACTGAGATCTTAGAAGTCACAAATTCAAGTGAAACTGCTGTTTGCAATCTAGGTTCAATCAACGTCAGTCAATATTACAACAACAGACAATTTGACTTTGATCTACTTGCTAAAAACGTACGTAAAGCGATCAAGTATCTTGACCGTGTTATTGACATCAACTTCTACCCGATCGGCCAAGCGAAACAATCCAACAGCAAGTGGCGTCCTGTCGGTTTAGGGATCATGGGCTTGCAAACCCTTTTCTTTAAAATGAAGTTGTCCTTTGATGAACCAGAGGCGCGTGAGTTGTCTCGTAAAATTCAAGAAGAAATCTATTACAACGCTCTCCTTGCCTCTGCTGAAATAGCCGAGAAAGAAGGTGCACATCCTAATTTCCAAGACACGTATGCAGCGCAAGGAATTTTGCAGTTTGACATGTGGAATGTGACTCCAACGAATGCGTTCCGTTGGGAGCAGCTACGGTTAAAAATCAAAAAAACAGGCTTACGTAACTCGCTGCTAATCGCGATTGCACCTACGGCTACAATCGCATCTATTACTGGTGCGACCGAGTGCATTGAGCCCCAAGTTTCCAATCTGTTCAAAAGAGAAACTCTCTCGGGAGAATTTCTGCAAATCAATCCTTTCCTCATTTCCGATCTGCGTGATCTCAATCTTTGGAATGAAGAGATGAGAAAGAAAATCAAAATGGGTGAAGGCTCTGTGCAGGGAATCGACGAAATACCTGAACGCCTCAAAGAGATCTACCGTACTGTATGGGAGATTCCACAACGCGCGCTAATCGACATGGCTGCAGATCGAGGACCCTATATAGATCAAAGTCAATCTTTGAATCTCTTTTTAGAAACGCCTACGATTGGCAAACTATCGTCGATGTATCAGTATGTTTGGAAGAAAGGCCTAAAAACTAGCTACTATCTGCGCTCTCGTGCAGCGACACGTATTGCTAAAGTAGCGACTCATGATACAGAGTCTTTGGCCAAAGCTATCGCTTGTTCTCTAGAAAATCCTGAGGCTTGTGAGTCCTGTACTTAATTTTGCTAAGTTAGAAAGAAAGAAAAATAAAATGCTATTAGATCCCGGATTTAATCTTAATCTTCGACCTATGCGATACCCACATTTTTATGAGATGTATCGCAACGCAATCAAAAACACTTGGACAGTGGATGAGATAGACTTTACTCCAGACCTCCAAGACTTGCAGAGAATGACACCTGCAGAACAGCATCTGATCCGTCGCTTGGTTGCATTTTTTGCAACAGGAGATTCGATCGTTGCCAACAACCTGGTGATCAATCTTTACAAACATATCAACTCTCCTGAAGCTAGGATGTACTTGTCTCGACAGCTTTACGAAGAAGCCTTGCATGTGCAGTTCTATTTGACACTTTTGGATACCTATCTTCCAAATGACAAAGATAGACAGGAAGCCTTTCAAGCGATTGAAAAGATTCCTTCGATAAAGCAAAAAGGTGACTTTTGCTTTAAGTGGATCGACTCCATCAACCAATTGGACTCTTTGGACACTCCTGCTCAGAAAAAACAGTTTCTTCTCAATCTAATTTGTTTTGCGGCATGTATTGAAGGTCTCTTCTTTTTTGCTGCATTTGCGTACGTATACTTTCTGCGTTCTAAAGGCATGTTGCATGGACTCGCTGCAGGAACCAATTGGGTATTCCGCGACGAAAGTTGTCATATGGAATTTGGATTCCAAGTCATCCAACAGGTACGTAACGAGCAGCCTGAATTATTTGACAAAGATCTCGATATTCAGATTATCACCATGCTTAATGAAGCGATCGAATGCGAGATGATCTTTGCAAAAGATGTGCTTGATCTCGGTGTTGCCGGCTTCTCAGAAGGTGATATGCGCAAATATCTTGAGTTTATAGCTGACCAACGCCTCATGAGTTTGGGTATCTCTCCAATTTTCCATAGTCGCAACCCTTTTGGGTTTATGGAACTGCAGGATGTCCAAGAACTTACCAACTTCTTTGAACGCCGAGTAGCTGCTTACCAGATGGGCATCGAAGGTGATGTCAGTTTCAACGAAGATTTCTAGGCAACTCAGCCACTCATCCGCAAAATTGGATTGCCGATTCGACAGCGTAAGCATAAGCTAGCCTAAACTGAACGATATCTATCAATAAAGGTCAGAGATGAGTACTCTCAATAAAGATCTTGAAAATTGGGTATACGAAACAGCCCGTCTTACGCTTCCTGATCGAGTACACTGGTGCAGTGGCAGCGACGAAGAGTATGAGCACATCATTGCAGAAATGACCAAGAGTCAGGACCTGCTGCCATTAAATAGTTCAAGTTATCCGCGTTGCTTTTTACACCGCTCCAATCCTAGCGATGTGGCTCGTACAGAGCATCTTACTTTTGTTTGCACCGAAGACAAAAACGATGCAGGTCCAAACAATAACTGGCTTCCCCCAGAGCAAGCTCATGAGCGCATAGACCAGTTATTTGCAGGAGCTATGCGTGGACGCACGATGTACGTAATCCCATATTGCATGGGACCACTGGATTCACCTCATGCGCGTTGCGGGGTAGAACTCACAGACAGTCCGTACGTTGTTGCAAATATGAGATTGATGACACGGATGGGTGAACCCGCTCTACGTTTGATCGAAAAAAATGGCAAGTTTGTAAAAGGTCTGCACAGCACTGGAGATCTAAGCGAAGAACGTCGTCTCATCTTCCACTTTCCTGAAGAGCTTCTCATTAAATCTATTGGTTCTGGTTATGGTGGTAATGCACTGCTTGGAAAAAAATGCCACGCTTTGCGTCTGGGAAGCTTTCAGGCGCGTCAAGAAGGCTGGTTAGCAGAGCACATGCTCATCGTAGGTATCGAAAACCCACAGGGTGAGACCTTCTACGTTGCTGCTGCGTTCCCTTCCGCATGTGGCAAAACAAATCTAGCAATGCTGATTCCTCCCGAATCCCACAAAGGTTGGAAAGTTTGGACAGTCGGGGATGATATTGCTTGGATTCATATGGGACAAGATGGGCATCTTTATGCAATCAATCCCGAAGCTGGTTTCTTTGGTGTAGCACCAGGTACCTCTGATCGCACCAATCCAAATGCTCTTGCGATGCTCAAACACGACACGATCTTTACCAACGTTGCTGTAACTGCCGAAAACGAACCATGGTGGGAAGGCCTTGGTGGTCAACCCAATCTGGATTGGCAAGGACGTCCATTTGACGGAGGTCACGGGCCAGCTGCACACCCTAACTCACGTTTCACTGTATCTGCTAAGCAGTGTCCATCTTATTCTCCACAAGCAGAAAACCCACAAGGTGTACGCCTCTCCGCTATCATTTTTGGTGGTCGACGTGCTTCTTTGGTTCCGCTTGTTTACCAATCCAAAAGCTGGGAGCATGGGGTACTTGTCGGTGCAACCATGGCATCACAAACTACAGCAGCAGCAACAGGAGCTGTCGGGGTGCTGCGTCGAGATCCAATGGCAATGAAGCCTTTCTGTGGTTACAATTTTGCAGACTACTGGGCACATTGGTTAAGTTTTGCCGACAAATCCGACAAGCTTCCAAAGATTTTCCACGTCAACTGGTTCCGTCAAGATGAGAATGGCAAATTCATTTGGCCTGGATTTGGTGAAAACATTCGCGTTATGAAATGGATCCTCGATCGCGCAAACAATCGCTGCGATGCCGTCGAAACTCCGATTGGATTTATTCCACAACCTGATGACATTAATATTTCTGGTCTCGCTCTCGACAAAACGACAATGCGAGAACTTTGCGATATCCAACCCTCTGGGTGGCAAGAAGAGTGGAAAGATGTCGGAGATTTCTTAAATAGCTTTGGAGAACGTCTTCCCACAGCGTTGAAGAATCAGCATCACAAGATCGCTCAAGAGCTCCGCTTATAGAGTTTGCTTCTCCGCACAAACTTGAGATCGAGTTGCGCGGAGAAGCGCTCACAATCAAACAAATCTAGATTGCAACACCCCCCAAAATTAGCTCCTACTTTTCCATCAAACAACTTATATTACAGCATGACCAACAGTGTCTGACTCAGGAGTACAAAAAATTGCGCCCAATTTTTATCATTAATTTTATCATTCCTTTCATTTTAGCTTCTATTCAATTTGGATTGCAAAGTCGCGTTATGCTGAAATGGAACGGCGTAGAATGGAGACAGTACCTTCTCTGTTGGTTCGGCTCTATCTGGTTTTGGTCAGCTTGTCTTTCAATCATAGCCTTCTTGTTTCGAAAGAAAAAACGTTGGCCTCTCAGCTTATTGTTTGTTTTTGCCCTGGCTCTACTCATATGGGCTCCTTTGCAAATCTACCAACACTATGCCATGTTTCCGACCCTTGATGGGTATCTCTTTTTTGCAAATCAGAGGAAATTTTTCCTGGAATCAGCAAGTTCAATGTTTGAAGTTAAAGATGGGCTTATGCTACTCGCTATATCGATCGCAATTGCTTTGATCGCTAGACTAAAATATCGTTACATAAATTTTCGGTCTGTGCACTTTTGGACAAGCAACATCGCAGGAATGCTTTTCTTTGTTACTCTAGTAACTGTAGTTTCTTTTCGTCCATCATTGCCACTGACACTAGATAGCAACAGCTTTCACTTCGTTGCAAAACTAATTCAGTGGGGAAATCATCCTCCCGACTTCTTTCGTCTTCGCTCTCGCATGCCACAAACTATCGAGCTTGCAAAAAATGCAAAACATCCAAAGTTAAATGTCCTTATGATTATTGGCGAGACGCTCGGGGCAAGCTATCTTTCTCCATTTGGATTTGATGACGATCCTATGCCTAACCTGAGTCGTATATTGACAAAATCGAACATTATTCAATTGAATAAACTTCATTCAAATGCTAGTTGCACAGATGTTTCTGTTCCTTCCATCTTGACAGGAATAGATCCTACGGTTGAGATGTCTAGATTGTTGGGAGCATGGACTCCTTTCGATGCCTTCAAGGCTTTTGGTTACCAAACATTCTTTGGTTCGTCGCATAACTTGCAATGGGCTGGACTTGGTGATTTTATTAAAGATGAAGCCATTGATTTTTATAGAGCTGCTGAACATGTAAATCCTAATGCTTCACATGCTGAGGGCATTAGCGACAAGCTCAATTTCGACTGGGCTCTGGAAAAAATGCACACTTTCTCCAAGAACTCTAACCCATTTCTTGGCGTCATTCATATGAATACCACCCATCCACCATTTCAAATCAATGAAAATTTGGATTCACAACCTTTTCAAGACTCTACAAAAAACTATCTTTACAAGGCAGAGGGATTTGTTCGTTATTTGAATTCCTTGCACCACTTAGATAATATGTTCGGTGCATTTTTTGACGAATTTGAAAAAACCGGATTAGAAAAAAATACGCTAATAGTATTTACTGCAGATCACGGAGAAGGCTTTAGACAGCATGGCATTTTGTCTCATTGCGGAAAATACTATAAAGAAGAATCTCATATTCCTGGATTTATACTTTTACCTGAAGATTTTTTAAAAAAATCTAGTGAAAAACTAGAGAATCTCAGAAACAACAGCCATGCCTTCATTAGCAATACCGATTTGTTCCCAACCATCCTTGATCTTGTGGATGCCCCTCATACAGCAGTAGACAAGCAATTCACTGGTCATGCGATCAGTCAAAAACTAGACCCTGAACGGATATATCTTTTCTCAAACTGCAGTGAATTTAGAAATTGCCCAATACCACATTTTGGCATCTATTATAATGGGTTTAAATATATGTATCATGCTCAAGAAAAGCGTTGGGAGGTCTTCGACACTCAAAAGGACCCTTTCGATTTGCATGATGTTTCTGACCAACAAAAACAAAACATTGCACATCTTTTACAAATGCCGAAAATTGCCCATGATCCTACTCTCATGAAGCTTCTTTAAACTAAAGGTCAAAAATTTTGCCAGGGTTTAGGATATTTTTCGGATCAAAAAGCCTCTTAAGGTCCTTCATATAGCTGAGTTCGAGTGGGTCGACAGTATTTCTGAATTCTTCTTTTTTATTCCAACCAATTCCATGCTCGGCACTTATAGAGCCCTTAAATCTATGCACCAGGCCCAAGATTATTTTCTCGATTTCATGTGCTTTCTGCTTGAAAACAATTTCATTCATTCGTGCTGGCGCGCTGTAATTTACATGAATGTTTCCATCTCCCACGTGCCCAAAGAAGACGAGTTCGATCTCTTTGTCTGATTCGCGTGTTAGACTTTCTACTTTCTTAAAAAACGCACCAAGATCCTTAACTCCAACGGAAATGTCATTTTTGCAAACATGACCGGACTGGGCTAAGCTTTCTGTTATATTCTCACGCAAAGACCAAAGCGTGCGAAATTCTTCTACAGAATTCGACATCACTCCATCTTGGATAAGACCTTTTTCAAAGAGTTTTTCGAGGAATTTTTCTAAGACTGGAGCCTGCTCATGTTCTTCCAACTCGACAAGCACGTAGTATGCTGACTTTTCACCAAACGGATCCCGTAAAGATGGAAATTTATTCAGCACAAAATTCATAGCTGTTACTGTGAAAAATTCAAATGCTGTGAGTGAGAGGTTGTCTTGGTGACACAGTTCGAGAGTTGTCATGACATGGTCAAAGTCTGTCAAACTCAAACAAGCAATACGTAAGTGGCCTGGACGTTTTTCGAGTTTGAGAGTCGCTTTTGTGATAACTCCGAGCGTGCCCTCACTCCCAACAAAGAGCTGTAGAAGATTGTAGCCAGAATTATTCTTACGAAGCGACCTATTTAAATCGAGTACACGCCCATCTGCTAGGACGACTTCCATTCCAAGGACCTGCTCACGCGTCCCACCATATCGGATGAACTTAAGCCCCCCAGCATTAGTTGCTAAATTGCCTCCGATTTGACAACTCCCACGAGAGCCAAGGTCGACACCATAGAGAAGCTTCTTGCTTGCAGCATGCTCCTGCAAAGCCTGAGTTGTAAGACCCGCTTCCACTTCAATGGTAAGGCCGATAGTATCAACATTGAGAACCTTATTCATCTTAGCAAGTGAAAGAATGATCTCCCCATCACGAGCAACAGCAGCTCCTGCAAGACCGGTTCGTCCTCCACTAGGGATTATAGGCAGACTATGTTCATTGCAATATTTGAGAATTTGCGACACTTCCTCTGTATTTTTTGGAAAAATCACGCACGAAGCTGACACTGATTCTGGCTTTGTCCAATCTTTGGCCCACTCTTTTACTTCCTCTTCCTGCGTAAGAAAACGTTGCTCACCGAGAAGATTCAAAAAATAGCTACGATGGGATGCTGCCAGACTCATGATGAACTCCGCTAGTCATGACGGCGTTCGGTATGAACGCTCAGGTACTTGGGATTTTTTGATGCACGACGCCTTGGTGCGCACTGACGTAGATCATATGTGCAATCTCACGCACGGAGGCTTCTCTCTGCATAACATTAGCAGGTTTATTAAGACCGACAAGCAAAGGTCCAGTTACCTCGACCTCTCCTATGTTCTGCAAGAGCTTGTAACCGATATTCGCCGAGCTAACGTTAGGAAAAATGAGAACGTTAGCATTCCCCTTGAGGTTGCTAAATGGAAATTCTTTCTCACGTTGCCGCGCATTCAAAGCAACATCGGCCTGCATCTCTCCATCGACTTCAAGATGAGGAGCCTTGTCTTTGATAATACGGACTGCCTCTGCAACTTTTTGTGCAAAAGGATGCTTGCTGCTTCCAAAACTTCCAAAACTGAGCATAGCGACACGGATTGGATCCTGAGTATAAATCTTTGCTATCTCAGCAGTTGCAATCGCAATGTTTGCAAGTTCTTCTGCAGTCGGATCGATATTGATGGTGCAGTCTGCAAAGAACATCAAACTTTGCTCTTTCACCATAAAGTAGACACCAGCAAGTGTCTTGCCTTTATGTGCACCGATCACTTCCAAAATAGGTCGCGCTGAATTGGCATAGGGAGCTTTGACACCGTTCACCATAGCATCGACAGCACCTTCATAGAGCATGACTGAGGCAAAGTAATTATGATCCGTAACCAACTGATGCGACATCGTCCGTGACACACCTTTGCGTTTACGCAACTGATATAAAATATCTGCATATGCTTCACGCCTAGGATCTTGCGTTGGATCGATGATCTCGATATTTTGCAAACTTAGAATACCAAGTTCGCCAGCAGTTTTTCGAATTTCTTCTTCCCGTCCTAACAAACAAATTCGAACCTCACCATCATCTGCAACTTGTTTTGCTGCTTTAATAACTTGGGGATCAAAACCATAAGGAAGAACGACGGAAGGGATTTTTTTTGTCGTCTTGACTACACTTGCGATTTCTTTGCGCAGGCGTCGAATCAAACGTCGAGTCGGTCCAAGTAGACGTTCCATTTGCTCTTTGTACTCTTCGATATCGACATGTACACGCGCCATACCGGTATCCATCGCTGCCTTTGCAACTGCAGGCGCAACACGCAAGAGAACTCTTTGGTCGACAGGTTTAGGGATGAGATAGTCTTTACCAAAAGAGTACTGCTCCGTATTTTTGTATTGGGCAACAACTTCTTCAGGAACATTTTCTTTTGCAAGTTCGGCAATGGCTCGAGCTGCTGCAAGTTTCATTGCATCATTGATGCCTTTGGCGCGAACATCGAGGGCACCTCTAAAAATATAGGGAAAGCCAAGCAAATTGTTCACTTGGTTAGGATAATCTGAACGTCCTGTTGCCAAAATAATATCAGGACGCGTTTCACGAGCAAGTTTGGGATCAATCTCTGGATTTGGGTTCGACAAAGCAAAGACGATCGGATTAGGTGCCATTTTTTTCAACATTTGAGGGGTGAGGATGTCTGGTGCGGAGACACCCAGGAAAAAATCAGCACCATCTAAGGCTTCTTCGAGAGTGTTCTTAGACGTATCCTGTATGGCATAGCGTCGTTTGAAATCATTTAGATCCTTGCGCCCAACATGAACAACACCCTTGCTATCACACATGGTGATATTCTTGACCCCTAGCTGCTGAAACATAAGCGCACAACCTATGGCTGCAGCTCCAGCTCCGCTCATAACAACTTTTACAGAATCAAAAGAACGTTTGGTCAACTCACAAGCATTGATGAATGCAGCTGACGCAATGATTGCCGTTCCGTGTTGATCATCATGGAAAACTGGGATTGCCATGCTTTCGCGTAGTTTTTCTTCGATATAGAAGCATTCGGGGGCTTTTATGTCCTCGAGGTTGATGCCACCAAAAGTGGGTTCGAGCGATTTTATGATGCGTACAAGTTCTTCGGGATCCTGGCAGTCGACTTCAATATCAAAGACGTTGATGTTGGCAAATTTTTTAAAGAGCATCCCCTTGCCTTCCATTACAGGCTTGCCAGCATAGGGTCCGATGTTTCCTAAACCAAGAACAGCAGATCCATTTGTGATGACGGCAACAAGGTTGCCACGAATAGTATATTTGAAAGAATCATCGACATTTTCATGAATGAGACGACAGGGTCCTGCAACACCCGGAGTGTACGCTAAAGAAAGGTCCAATTGGGAGTTGAGCGGTTTGACAGTTTCGACAGAAACTTTTCCACAGGTCGGATATTGGTGATAATCGAGAGCTAGTTTTTCATAATCCATGTTCGATGGTCCCTTTATAGTTTTTGGCAAAAAAGGCTAAAGCTTTTTCCTGGCTCAACTGCAGGTTCGGAAGGCCTGCTTGTGGTCGACGTTCCTGTCCATTCTGTAAAATTGCAAATGCCAACAAGCCCTGAGTTGGATGCTTCATGTAACCTGCAAGTGCAGATACAACGACAGGCTCTGTGAGTGTGCCGGTCTTGGCACGCACCGTTCCTCTAAGGTCTATGGCATCTGGGAATTGGAAACGCTCTTTGAGAGTTCCGGTCTCTCCACCGCTGGGTAGACTGGCCAGGAAGTCTGGAAAAATGCGAAAGTCATTCGCTGCATAGCTTAGTACTTTTACCAGCTGATCCGCACTGAGTCGCGTACCATTATTCAAGCCCGACCCATCATGCAAAGTAAAGGGATCGCTAACTCCAACTTGCTGAAGAAAAGCACTCAAAGCTGGTACCCCTGCTGCAAACGATCCCGGATGCTGTTCATCCGCAACGAGACGTTTTAAAAGCACGTCTGCCATATAATTGCTTGAAAACTGATTGAGGCCTCGCACCAACTCGGAGAGCTGACGGCTGTCATGACTCATGATGAGTGTGGCTGCTTCACTACGTTTTCCAAGTTTAACACGTCCGCGCAATTGGATACCAAATGCGCGCAAAAAAGAGGCAATATACTCGCCAGCAAGCAGACCCGAAGACGATCCCGAGCGATAGATACGTTTGAGCTCACTTCCGAGTTGGATGTTGCCTGTTGCGAGCATACGGAGCTCACCATTTGCCAAAGTGCTGCGCTCAACATAGATTTTGGTTGGCTGTTTGCTAGTGCGAATGCTGTTCTCTAGGTGCACACCCTTGAGTGGAAAGGGTTCGATGGCTACCTGAGCTAGACCACCAACACGGTCCGAAGGAGAAACCGCAAGCACCAAGGTATTGAAATTGACCCCTAGCGCAGAGATAGGCGCATCATAGGCATGAGTTGAAAAGCTACGTCCGCGCGCGCGATCACCGCTTTCGGTTTCTTCTACAAAAAGACTATTATCGACCACCAAGTCTCCGGTAAATTCCCGGTAACCAAGGGAGCGAAGTTGCGTTGCAATATTAAAGAGTTCCTCGGATACCAGAAAGGGATCACCGCCACCAAGCACTACCAAGTCCCCATGCACAACACCGTTTTTCTTCAACCCTGTTTGATAGAAACGCGTTTGCATGCGATAAGAGGGGGAGAGTTTGGCAAGCAAGGCGGCGCAAAGCACAAGCTTCGTTGTTGATGCAGGAATTAGGGTATTTTTATCATTCAGTGAATAGAGTACTTTGTTATCTGAAATCCGCAAAATTTGTGCTGACACACGTGTTTCTGTTCGATTCACGGACTCTAGCAAGGACTTCATAGTTTGTTCTAGTGTTTGTGCCGACAAAACGCCACTGATTAGCCCTGACAGGAAGATAACAGCACAGGAGATCGAACTTGCACGCATTCCCAAACCTCAACAATTTAAATCCATCTTTTCATCATACCACTAAGGATTTTGAGCATGAATAACATCACTATTATTGGAACTGGACCCGCAGGTCTTACTGCAGCTATTTACGCTGCTCGTGCAGGATTTGCACCGGTTATTTACACAGGCTTACAACATGGTGGTCAGCTGACTACAACAACAGAAATCGAAAATTTTCCCGGTTTTGCTCACGGCATAATGGGCCCCAAGCTGATGGAAGAGATGACCGAACAGGCTAAGCGCGTCGGCACAGAGCTTATTGCAAATACCATTGTGAAAGTCGATTTTTCGAAAGCTCCTTTCAAATTATGGACGGACGCTGGGACCGTTGTCGAATCCAAGGTGGTGATCATCGCTACTGGCGCAACCGCAAAAACACTTGGACTTCCTAATGAAGACAAGCTGATGGGACGCGGACTCTCAACATGTGCAACTTGCGATGGATTCTTTTACAAGAATAAAACCGTTATGGTCGTAGGTGGTGGTGATTCTGCAATGGAAGAAGCGACCTATCTTGCTAAATTATGTAAAGAAGTCATCCTCACACACCGTCGCGATGAGTTTAAAGCATCGCAAATCATGTTAGAGCGAGCCAAAAAGAATCCTAAAATTCGGTTTATGCTCCCTTATGAAATTGTAGAGACCCAACAGAACGAACATGAGCTCACCGGTGTTGTCATGAAAAACACAAAAACTGGAGAGACAACAACCGTTGCTCTCGATGGTCTTTTCTATGCGATTGGGCACAAACCCAACTCCGATGTCTTCAAAGATTTCTTAGATACCGATGACCATGGTTACCTATTAGTAAAAGACTACACAAAAACAAAAATTCCAGGTGTTTTTGCTGCTGGTGACATTTCCGATCCAGTCTTCCGTCAAGCAATCACAGCAGCCGGTATGGGATGCCAGGCTGCAATACAAGCTGCAAAGTATCTTGAACAACAAGACGAGGGTTAAATATGTTTTGGTCTAAAAAAGAGAGCAAAACCGAAGCACCAAAAGCAGCTACGCCTCCAATGACAAATTCTGTGCCTACAGAAAAAGCATCGCAAGCACCTACAACGACCAACACACTTGGTCGTGTAAAAAATATTCTTGCTGTTGCAGCAGGAAAGGGTGGGGTTGGCAAATCAACAGTAAGTGTAAACCTTGCACAGGCTTTGCAACGTGGAGGTTTGCGTGTAGGAATCTTAGACGCTGACATTCACGGACCATCTGTACCCATCATGCTTTCCGTTGCAGCTCCGACGGAGATGAACGGAAACCTGATTGTTCCTCCTCAAGTCGATGGCATCAAGGTGATTTCACCTGCAATGTTTTCGTCACAGATTGCGCACATTATGCGTGGACCCATGGCTGGCAACTTTATCCGACAGATGCTCACGCAAACAGACTGGGGTGAACTTGACTTTTTAATCATCGACTATCCTCCCGGAACTGGTGACATTCAGCTCACACTTTCGCAAGTAACCAACATCACTGCTGCGATACTGGTATCAACACCTCAGGACATTGCTTTGGCAGATGTTCGCAAAGCAGCACACATGTTTGAGACTCTGAAGGTCCCTATTTTAGGACTCATCGAAACCATGAGTTGGTTCACTTGTGACCAGTGTGACAAGAAGCATTACATTTTCAAAAATGGTGGTGCCAAAAATTTTGCCGAACAAATCGGGGTCCCCTTCTTAGCACATATCCCTCTTGATCCTAAGATCACCGAATGTGGTGACTCTGGAAAAACTGTAGTTTCTACATTTCCACAGTCAGAGGTCACAAAAGCCTTTGTACAAGCAGCCCAAACTACGATCGAAGAGCTTGCGCACATACGTCAACAAAGTCAAAACGGTCTGATGTCGTTTAGTTTGAAGTGGCAATAGGAATTAAATATGACAAACTATTTAGGAATCAAAGAAATTTGGCAAGTCGACGATCGCACCTTGGGCATATCATGGACGGATCAGGCCCAGGCTAGCTACGACTGTGTTAGCTTGCGCAAGCTCTGCCCCTGTGCAAGCTGTGTGGATGAAGAGACTGGCAAACGCAAAGATTTCAGCGTTGCAGAGAGTGTGCGTCCAACGCTCATCAAGTCAGTAGGACGCTATGCTATGAGCATACAGTTTAACGATGGACACAATACAGGAATCTATACGTTTGAGTATCTTCGTCACCTGAGTAGCGAAGCAACTTCTTAGGAGTTTAAATTGGAACTTTTGCACCAATTTGTAGATTTTGCGTATTTTATCATTCATTTTGTTCTCAAAATCGACGTCTACCTCGAGAACATTATTCGTGACTATGGTGTGCTCACATATGTCATTTTATTTCTAATTATATTCTGCGAAACAGGTTTGGTGGTCACTCCGATTTTACCAGGAGACTCCTTGCTTTTTGCTGCTGGTGCCATCTGCGCTCGAGGCTTACTCGATATTTGGGCTCTCTTTGCACTTGTTTCATTTGCTGCAATTCTCGGAGATATGGTGAACTACTCGATCGGCCGCTTCTTTGGTGCCCGTTTGTTTAAGGAGCAATCACGCTTCTTAAAACCCGAGTATATTTCTCGGACAAATCGCTTCTTCGCAAAGTACGGTAACAAAGCTATCGTGCTCTGTCGCTTCGCTCCCATCGTCCGAACCTTCACTCCCTTCGTTGCTGGTTTTGGCAAAATGCATTACGCAAAATTCATGAACTACAACATCATCGGTGGCATCTCTTGGGCTGCTATCTTCCTTGCTGCAGGCTTCTTCTTCGGCAACTTACCCATCATCCGCAGCAGTCTCACGTTGGTTTTGATTGGTATTGCGGTGCTGTCTGTGATCCCGATGCTCATCGAGATGTATAGGATGCGGACGAGGTCCTGTTAATATTTAAATTCAAAATGACATCACCTCGAGCGCAGCGCGAAACACGGAGCCGAGAGGTATCGATATTGTTGGGGAAAAAATGGAAGATTTGCGCCATGCACACTGCATGAAAACCTACAAGCTAATCTAGTACAAAACCAAGGTCCTGATACTTTTGAACCTCTCTATGGATAATAGCTGGATTTTCCCGAATTTGACTTTTGAAACCAGCCTCACCATCTTCACTCACATAGGAAAATATTTCTGCGATTCTATTACGGCAATTTTCAGGATTGCCAGCTTCGCAAAAGGCTGCTTCCTTAAACTGCGATGCAAAGACCTCAGGACGACCTCCGTATTGAGTGGCACTCACGTAGATACCATCATGGGCTTGCAAGGTTGTGTAAGAGTCTTTTACAGTCTTGGTGCGTTTCGCGAAGAGAACTTTCACTGCTATCTTTTTAACGGCCTCGAGATTCGTAATGACTTTATCGCTGAAGACCACGACTTGAAATTCTACACCACCACCTTTACGAACACTATGTACAAAACTATCTCCGCAGATCTTTTGAAATCCAGGCCACAGCCAATATCTATCTTGGTATCGCAGAGGAACAGAGCGATAGGCCTTTTTTCCTGTTTCTGACCATCTCAAATTCGTTAGCAACTCCGTTTGGTAACTAACAGAAAAATTATGGCTAAATTTTAGATGATGCTCATGTTTTTTGTGTTTTATATCAATAGAACACGCACCTGATACACCAAACAAATTATTTCCAATGCTTGCAGACACCTCTCCAAAAGCTGACATAACCTTGTTATGATCGCCATCCTCAGAAACGAGACTCAAATCAGATTCACTAGACCCCGCATAAACTCGGCCACCTGTTAAACAAACTTGCACAAAGTTGTTAGATTCACTAACCACACCCTGACCCAACTCTATACAAAAAATTTGCATAGGCATGAACATCAAAACAGAAGCAAAGTATATTGATTTGAGTCTCATTATCATTTCACTTTCAATCTTCTACAGGCAACTGCACCTTATCTGAGCATGGAATACCAATATCATTAGCATCAAAAACAAAACCTTCTTTTCGACAAAACATACTGCTTTCTTCAGTCAATTTCCCAGATTTTTCCTGCCAACGAATATAAGCTTCGCAAACATCCGTTGTTGATGTAAAAAAACTCACAAAACGCTTCGCTTTCGTATGCTCCTCTACAATTTGAACAAACGAGCTAACGCTCTTCTTGTTCTCGAATTGCGCACCACGTACGTTCAAAAATTCCAAAGATCTTAGTTTGTCAATGCAGTCAATATCAAACTCACCCTCAATTTCCATTTTTCTATTGAATTCTAAATCAAGATGCTTAAGCCTTGAAAAGGCACACAGCTTAGGAAATTGAGTGAAGGCATTTCCTTTAAGGCTAAATATTTCAAGACCCAAGTTTGTTTCTAAAGGTTTAAGATTATTTACACGATTATTGTCGAGTTTGATTTTTCTAAGTTTTGTCAAACCTGAAAGAGGACTTAAATCAGAAATAGGCTTAACATCTTTTTCTACACTAAAAGATAAGTCTAAGAATTTTTTTTCCTCCAATTCACTTTGAATTTCGGCACAGGTCATATGATTTCCATCTGGAAAAATTTGACGTATACGCTCAACTGTTGCTGCAATTGGAAGCGAATCTTTCACGAATTCGCAATAATTGAAAAAAGTCCATTGAAACTGAATTTCATCGCTTGAATAAGAAAAGAGCTCTAATTTTTTTCCTGCTTCAAGACAACCACCTGGCGAATGATAACAAGTATCTATAGTATTAAGAGCATCCGTAATCGAAATTTCAATTTTTCTACGCAATTCCTCTAGTCTTTTTCTCTCCTGTGTGCTGGGTTGAAGATCCAGCAACCTATCGATACTTTGACGATCCTTGGCAAATTGCAGATAACGCCTAATCAAATATTCACGTCGATCCTTAATCTCCTTAAGCTCAGCAAGGGAAGGATTTTGATCGACTTCATTCAAACCATATCGCGAATACGCTGACACACCTGAACCTAAAATGGCTGAACCACTTGCTGAGGAAGGATTGTATTCAAGGTTTTTTAACTGTTCACCAAACGATTGACCATAACTTATGATGGCTTTTACTGTCTCAAAACAAGGCTTTAGATCCTTTAGATTGCAACTAACTACTGGGATGTCGCCATTATTCGCATTTCGAAAGATCTCCGAAAGTCTTGTTGGATCACCACCTATTTGCTTAGCTGAAATATTAATCGACGCACTTGCAGCTAATTGGTCATTTTTCACTCCTCCTTCGGCATTAGCTTTCAGAAAGTCCAGCAAATCCATTTTGAAATTTGCATGAAAAGCGCTCTTAGCATCTTTATTAACAAAATTCATAGTGATGCCTGCCACCAGCTTTCCACCCAGATCGACTCGACTGACAAAATGCTTGCTAAAGAATTTTTCCTTATTTTCAGCATGACGACTTTGAATCAAAGCGACTGCAATATCAGTAAAACTAGCACCATTAAGCATTGCGCTCTTGCCTTTAACATCAAAGAAATACACAACGTTAGAGGAAAGTGATGTCTTGGCTATAGTAGAAACAAAATCAACACCACCACTTATACTGAAAATTCCCAACGAAAATCCAGCTGCTGTCTTTACATTGAGATCTGCTAACAGTTCTTCAAAAGACACATCTTGCTTAATCTGTAGAGTTGACTCCTGCTGCCCTGCATACAAAAACTTAGGTTCATCTCTTGATTTGACTACTTGAGACAAAACCTGTTCGGTTTCTTCATCATAACCATGCCCAAGCAATGGAGTCTGTTGCGTTGGTAAACCCGCAAGAACATTTTGTATTTTAAAAAACATAAATAATAGAAAGCATGAAAATTTGACAATTCGCATAAAATTCCTGATTAAAGTGAAGAAGTCTAGGTTATAAGACCTTTGCTTTTCGCTCTTCGAGTAAAATAAAAACTATCAAAAAAGGCCTCACTAATCTCATGAGGCCTTCAAACCAGAGGAATAAATAAATTAGCAAACGCTAAAAGACAAAAACTATAAATCGCTTACATCATGCCCTAGACGTGCACGAATGCGAAATTCACGTTCAGACCACTCATTTTGAAAGCGATTTGACCCGTTTAATAAACCTTCGGCTATGATGATATTTTCAAGCTCTTTCGTCGACTCAGGTTGCAGATTGTAAACTGTACCCACAAATTCTTCGGACTCGATAGCAACAATAGCCTCCGGTCTTACTAGATTGAGATCTGCTTCGTTAACCAGACCAAGCAGAGAATCACCAACTTTAACTTTGGCCGCTTCTGTAACCAACCCATTCGACAGAACGAGAGGATGGTTTGTGGTCACCTGCAAAGTTTTACCTGTCGCAGTACTGAACTTAAGAACTTTTTCGCTTGTTTGACCTGAGATAAAAGCTTCGATTGGTTGATCTAGAAAGCGGAAGTCTTTAAGGCTTGAGCCCTCTGCAAGCGCAGTCACTCGAGTTTCTAATTGCATTGCTTCTGCAATAGGTATGTATCGACTGGAGAACATAACTCGTTGGTCCCCTGTATAACAACCCCACTTACATATAAGGAAATCGTCACCGGTAGGCCATCCATCACAAGACTCACCAGGAGTAGTCGGTGCCTTAAAACTACCGTTTGCATGGATAAACGTTGGATATCTTTTATTACGCAATAGAAAGTCATACTGGTCATCATTTATCAAAAGACACCCCTTAGCCCACTCGACTCTCCCTTTGGCTTGGACATCACTGAGCCAATCTTCTTTTCTACATCTGTTCCACGCAGATGGATCACCGAAAGCAACGGAATTGACTAATAAAACTGTCGCAAGACCAACAAGCATTCCATTCTTAAACGAAACCATTTTAAATCCTTCAATTAATAGTGGTCTATATTCAAATCAACGAGCTTCCGTGATCGCACAGCGAGTCCGTCAATCTTCCTACCTTTATCATGAATCATCGAGACAATTTCTGCAGCATTCAACTCGGGATATTTCTTTCGTAACTTCGCAGCTAGATTTCCAACATATACTGACGAATATGACGTCCCATAATCACCATGATGCTCAACAGCGAGAGTTGGAATCATTCCACGATTACCAAATACCTTTCCTGGAGAAAACTCATCATACATAGCCGTAATAATAACATTTGGCAGATTGCTCATCGACGCGGACCAAGCAGGATCAAGCTCATTATCTTCACCTTCAGAATTTCCTGCAGCAAAAACAAAGACAATATCAGAATTATCTGAAATTGCACTTTGTATAGAAAATGTCAATTTTTCAAAGTGAGTGACAACTGTTGAAACAATCTTCACATTATGTTGTCGCATAAATTTCTTTAGATGCTCCTTCGAGAAAAAATAATGATTAAAAATTTTTAAAGATACTATAAGTGAAAATTTATCTAGATTACTTGTAAAAACACGCGCCATTTCATTGCCATGGCTGTTTGGATAAACATCGATTTTTATATAATCAAGTGATGAATACCTATCTCCTTGTATTGAAGAGCTATTTTCTTTGCCAAAAAGAGGAGCATTAAGTAAGTAAAATAGAAAATCATTTTGCTCATATGAGGAAGGAAGCTCATACAACCTGTTTTTATTGAGATAGAGCGATTCTACTCCCTGACCCTTCAGGTCTATACTATTGTCCACCAAAAGCAGACCGATTAGGTCTTCTTGCTCAGCTGGAGAAAGACAAGGTCCTAATTGGATTTTACGCTTAGCGAGATAGTCCCACAGATTTTTAAGAGGTGAATGTTCCTCAAGAATTAGTTTTGACTTATCAATAGCCCAATCCATCACTAGAATATTAGAACCATGCAAAAAACCTCTACTTTGAGCTTGAGAGGAATTGTCCTTTTCCAATTCAGCAGTGTGAATATCACCTGTAGCGGTTAAACGTATCGCTGTCTTAAATTTCGGAAAATTTAGAAAAAATACTCTCTCAACAGCATGAAAATTACGAAAAGAGACGGAATAGCTAAGGTAGTGATTATCGTAATCCGCATAATTTTGTGCGCAGAAACTGCAGGTTTTGGTTTCATAAACACTATCAAATCTTAATACTTCCTCTTGATCAATCTTTTGTACAACAGAAATGATCGCAGAACAAAGCGTCTGAATATCACTCAACCCAACATCTTTCCAATGCTGAGAAATTTTATTAACACAATGCCCTTGAGTAGTTTTCACTTCTTGAGGAAAAGGGCTGATGTACTTATTGCTTGGCTGCAATGGGTCTTGAGGGTAGGCATAAAGGATACTATTACTCTTATGATATTGACGGAGTGGGGCTCCGTCAGCAGTTATCTTTGTTTCAAGCCACATTTTTTGCTGTCCATCAATATACACATCGTCAAAACTCTCTCCTTTCAAAAACGAAAATCCTTCGTTGTCGAGTCTCTTTGCAAGTTTGATCTGTAGCTCAAAGGAAGCCTTATCCCAAGCAGAGAAGCTTAAAAAAGAATCTTTCGAAAACATATTGCTGAGACAATCGATGAAATCATTGAGACTCATCTCCAGGATCTTTGTCATCCCCTTCTTTAAGCAAGCAGCTCCCTTAGATGAAACCTTGATCCCTAGGCATCCCATGCGTGGAGAAAAAAGTTTGTTGTGGTCACAGGTACACGTATAGAGATTTTTATGCCACTGACCGCCAGATAGATTGCAGACGTTTTCGAGATCATTTGGATGTTTGACCGGAGCCAACTCGAAGGGAGCGAGGTCACGAGCTGTGTCAGCAACGACCAAGTTGCGTAAATGGAAGTACGACGACAATTGGATATCAAATGATGGATCTTGTGTTTCTTGACCTTGTCCAGGACTGCCTGTATCAGATGCCACTTCCGTTGAGGGTTCTGTCTTGTTTTGACTATCAACGCAAGAATATATGAAAAAAATTTGTAAAAGAATCGCTGAAATTTTTAAGCCTATCCACATCATTTTGCCACCTTATTCACAAATAAAGCGTATTCTTCAGCATCTAAATCAAGCGATTTCAGTCCTATAAGATAGCTTGTTCTTAAATGCTTTCTATGCACGTCATCGAGTGAATTCATAGTTTGGACGGCTAAATCGCGATTCATGACCGCTAAGATCCGTATAAAATCCATCTTCTCAGCGAGAGCTACCCTCTTTATATCGACAGGCAGATCTTTACGTATCTCTCTTTGGAGCAAGGAGACAAAAGTATCCGCTATGATGGAGCTTGCTGGATCGTTTTCGTTTCTTAGAGCATAGTTCGCGAGAAAGTCGATGAGGGACATCCTTTCATCGACGATCGGTGAAACTTCACCTTTGGCAGCCTCTATATCTTTTAATTCTGAAAGATCGGCAAGCCTTGCTTGGAAACGCGCAATATCGTCAGAGTTAAGTGTTAGGTTCGCGAAAAAATATTCTTTATCAAAAAATACGTTCGCTCTTTCTTGGTGAAAAATCTTGTTTGCAGTTTCTGCACGAGAAGCAACCACAGCAGAGCTTATAGTCTCTAGAAGATTCTCGGTCAACTTTTTGCTCTGGTGATCGAGATTGAAGGCTTGGGAAAATTCGTCCTGAGCCAGTTCAACCGCTTTTACGTCTTTCTCTTGGGAGAAGATATTCTCTATCATCAAGAAATATACTGCAGTAATGCCGGCACATGACATGAAGAAACAGAGAACTATCTTTCTTTTAAAAAGTGCAGCTTCCGATTTCTTGGCTTGAAGATAAAAACGCATTGGGTTTCCTTCATAAGTTAGGCGGAGTCTTAGATTAGATTTTCATAAGTTTCAAGAAGAATGTGCCGCGACATTAAACACGCAAGCTTTCTATTTTTTATCTCCAAGACAGCAAGGCAATGGTGTTTCGATTTTTCCTTGGTCTATCGGATAATTTTCTTAATGAGCAAGGTCTTTAAATCTAGGATAGGAATTTTTCTTCTCATATCAAGTGAGCTAAGATCTGCACAAAGGCGAATATTAGCATCTTGTAACCTATTGGCCTTCAACACGAACGAAAAGGATGATGTATGAAAAAACTAAGAAGAAAACTTCAAAAAAATTCTTCTAGATAAAATCGAGACCATGGCACTCAAAGGTGATGATGTGAACAAATATTTTAGAGGAGGCAAAATGATGCCTCCTCTCATCGATAAAGTGCAAATAGTGAATGTTGACTTTGGTCTGAAAACACTTCATGAGCTAGATGAAATCGCAAACGACTTAACCATCAGCCGTCATGCTGTCATTAAACTCTTTATTCAACACGAATTGGATCAGTATTATTTAGCAAAGACGGCTCGTCGCGAAAGCGCTTCCTAGAAAGCACTACAAGTTTCCGAAATTCTTTTTATACACTAAAACTTTTTTCAGCTCTGCAATCGTGTTTTGAATTGAGCTCGTATTTCGGCAAGTAGGCTGCGCTTGTAATTGGGCTGTCGTTTCTCTACAACACGTTCTCGCAAATTCTCAGGGATCTTTCCTAGCAATTCCATTTCAAATTCTAACCACACACCAAAATGCTCCCAGACACGCTCGCGCATCTCTAGAGCCAACTCTAGGATGTCACTGCTGCTCGCATCTCCTGTATTGTAGATAAAATTTGCGTGCTTGGGACTTACAGCGGCCTTACCTCGTTGCAAGCCTTTGACACCGGCTTGTTCCAACAAGAGACCACTGGAAACCGACACCTCAGGACTATAGTCGTTTTTGAAAACGCAACCGCACGAAGGGTATGCAAAATGTCCTTTTGATTCACGATCACTTTCGCAGAAATTCATTTTCTCCAACATCTTCGAAGATTCAGAACTTCTCTTCAATTGAATTTCAACCTCTGCAATCAAAAATCCATTCGTCATAAATATAGTATCTTTGTAGCCCCTAAAGATCCCATCGCTTCTTTGATAAGTTTCTTCAGTTCCATCAAATGAAACTCCTCGCACCACATCCACCACATGACTCATCTCACTACCGTAACAACGAGCATTCATCCGTGTGGTGCCACCGACTTGACCCGGCAGACGATACATCCACTCAAGTCCACTCAATTTCTCTTTCAACGCAAGAGCACAAAGGTCGGAGTTCGACACTCCAGCACCACTGAGAATGCGATTTCCACGCACCTCTACATGTTTGAGTTTATGAAAGCTAATCACAGCTCCAGGCCATGGAGTATCTAAAACCAAGGAGTTGGTCCCTCCTCCCAATAAGAAGAAAGGCCATTTGTTTTGTTGAATCTCTCGATAGTTTTCACATAACTCAGCACGCGATTGAGGCTCAAAAAGACGGAGGCAACTGCCTCCTGTCTTGTAGTTAGAAATGTCTTTGAGTAGAGGATGAGATGATGAGGACATACAAGCTCTTTTATTTTCTTTTAGAAAGAAGTGCTGCGATGGTTTTGCCGATTTCTGCTGGTGAGCGTGCTACTTTGATTCCCGCATGTTCAAAAGCATTGATCTTTTCTGCTGCTGTTCCCTTACCACCACTGATGATTGCACCTGCATGACCCATACGTTTGCCCTCTGGAGCAGTCACACCAGCAACAAAGCCACAGACAGGTTTGCGGACATTTTCTTTGATAAATTTCGCTGCTTTGATCTCTGCATCTCCACCAATTTCACCGATCATAACGATCGCCTCAGTTGCTGGATCAGCCTCAAGCATTGCCAAAAGATCGATGAAGTTGGTACCGATGATTGGATCACCACCGATCCCGATGCATGTTGATTGTCCTAGACCTGCTGCTGTTGTTTGATTGACAGCTTCGTAGGTTAGAGTTCCCGATTTTGAAATGATCCCAATCTTACCAGGTTTGTGAATATGTCCTGGCATAATCCCAATCTTGCATTGACCAGGAGTGATGATACCCGGACAGTTAGGACCGATCAGACGAGACTGACTACGATCGAGGGCTTTCTTTACTGCGAGCATATCTTTAACGGGAATGCCTTCCGTTATGCACACAATCAACTCGATCTCTGCTTGAATTGCTTCTAAAATCGCATCTGCTGCAAACGGTGGAGGAACAAAAATCATGCTTGCATTGCAGTTGGTTTTTTCTTTGGCTTCCGCAACTGTATCAAAAATAGGAAGCGACTCAAATTTTTGCCCACCTTTGGATGGGGTCACTCCACCGACAAAGCGAGGAGCGTATTCGTGTGAAAGTTTCGTATGAAACTGTCCTGATTTTCCCGTAATCCCTTGGGTGATAACACGTGTGTTTTTATCGACCAAAATTGCCACTGTCCATCTCCTCTCAGTGTGCTTTTTTTACGGCTGCTACAATTTTTTGTGCTCCGTCCGCCATATCATCCGCAGCAATGATTTTCATTTTTGATTTTGCTAAAATCGCTTTGCCTTCGTTGACATTGGTACCTTCAAGACGCACAACGATAGGAACATTAAGCTTGAGTTCTTCCGAAACTTTCACGATAGCGCTTGCAATAATATCGCAACGCATGATGCCACCGAAGATATTGACGAAGACACCTTTGACCTTAGAATCTTGAAAAAGAATGCGGAATGCATTCTTCACCATTTCTTCGGTTGCACCACCTCCCACATCGAGGAAGTTTGCAGGCTCACCACCGCATAATTTGACAATATCCATGGTTGCCATAGCAAGACCGGCTCCATTGACGAGGCAGCCGATATTGCCATCAAGGCCGATGTAATTGAGACCAAATTTTGATGCTTCTACTTCTCGGAGATCTTCCTCATCGAAATCACGAAGAGATTCTATATCTTTTTGTCTAAAAATCGCATTGTCATCGAAGTTCATCTTCCCATCGATAGCAAGCATATCTCCCGATTTGGTTACGACGAGAGGGTTGATTTCAAGAATGGAGAAATCTTTGTTCAAGAACAAACTGTAGAGTTTAGTAATGATGTCTTTCAATTGTTTCTTTTCAGAATCGGGTATTCCGATTTTGTACATCAAAGGACGGAACACATAATCACCAAGCCCCAAAGTGGTATCGACTTTGATGGTGATGATTTTTTCGGGACTGTGCTCTGCCAGTTCTTCGATATCCATCCCTCCAGATTCGGAGAACATAATCGCAACATTTGCTGTCTCACGATCTATTAGCATGGCGAGATAGTACTCTTTGGCTATCTCAGAACCCGCTTCGACATAGACACTGCGGACCAGCTTGCCAGCAGCTCCAGTTTGGTGAGTCTTTAGGGTCATGCCAATCATCTGCTTGGTCACGTCTCGGCATTCTTCCGCGCTACGCACCAATTTGACACCCCCAGCCTTACCTCGTCCACCTGCATGGACTTGAGCTTTTACGACAGCGACTGGAGCTTTTAGCCTACGGAAGGCAAATTCAGCTTCGAGAGGGGAACGAGCGAGGTAACCTTCGGGAACAGGGATTTTATGAGCGCTTAGAATTTTCTTCGCTTGGTACTCATGAATATTCATCAAAAACCCTCAACTGAGATGGATGGGAGAATGCTCATTTAGTCATATAAAACATTAAATCTCAACTCGCTTTTCTTTCCAAACCATACTTTTCAACCTTCAAAAGCAGGCCAGCACGGCTGATGCCTAGTTCTTTAGCCAGTTGTGATTTATTCCAATGTGTACGCTTCAGCCCTTCTTTAATAATCTCCGACTCAACCTGATCCAGCACATCTCTGAGTGTCCCTCCTTCTTCCCAATCAAAGCGTGGTGGTGAGGAGATTTCTCGGAGACGAGGAGAAAGATTTGTATCGACAAGATCTGCGTCTTGACCAGCAAGCACATAGAGGCGTTCCATTTCGTTTTCCAGCTCTCGAACGTTGCCTGGCCATGTGTAAGACAGCAAAGTATGCATGCAATCTTTGGTCGGTTTTTTTTCAGGAACGCCCATACTTTCCGCAAACTTTTTTGCAAAATGTTCAATCAGCATTGGAATGTCTTCGGGACGTTCCCGCAGAGGAGGGACCATCAAACTGATTACATTTAAACGGTAATACAAATCCTTACGAAAAAGCCCTTCCTCAACCATTTTTGCTAAATCTCGGTTCGTTGCACAAATAACACGCGCAGTTGTCTGCTGCATATCTGTACCACCAACCATACGGAAAGTACCTTCCTGCAAAACACGCAAAAGCTTGACCTGCATGGTCATTGACATTTCACCGACTTCATCCAGAAAGAGTGTGCCGTCATTCGCAGCTTCAAAGAGGCCTATTTTATCTTTAACGGCACCTGTAAAAGATCCTTTGAGATGACCGAAAAGCTCGGATTCCAAAAGATTCTCATTGAAGGCACCACAATTGACTGGAATAAAAGGACCGTTTTTGCGCTTAGAATTATAATGCAAGGCATGAGCAATGAGTTCCTTACCCGTACCATTTTCGCCTTGAATAAGAACTATTGAGTCTGCCTCTTTAACTTTTTCAACCATCGCATACAAACTTTGCATTGACTCTGATTTACCGATCATATTTGCAAAGCTATAGCGCGTGTTCAAAGCAACTTTTAGTGTGTCGACTTCTTTTTTAGTTTTCCAAAGTTCAGCATGAGCAAGCAAGATTTCTTCCACCACCATTTCAATAAGGTGTGTGAGAAACTCTACATCACGCGCACTGAGTACTGGTAACTTAGCAACTAAATCTTGAATTTTTTCATCACCCGGAAACAAGCTCTCAAGCTTATTGCTGATCAACTTCTTTTGCTCAAGCTCTGTTTCTTGATCTAAAAAGCCATCTCCAAAGACACATCCTAAATAGCGTCCGCCTACATTTATGGGAACACTGATCGTTGAAAATCCTGCATGACAGCGGCTAAATTCAGTAGCTGTTCCCTTCAGCTTTGCCGTCTGTCGGACAGTCCCGAGACAGCCCCGAAAGCCTTGGTCATTACTTGCTATGCGTTTGCAGATCTGGTGGAGTGGATTGAAAAACTTCCCTGCAGCGACCCCCCTAAGATAGCCTCGATGGTCGGTGAAATTAATTTGAATTTTCCACCACGTTCCCACAAGCTCTCGCAATCTTCGAACAGCATGCAGTTTGTCAAACTCTTCCCACGGTAAAGCATCAACTTCGACCTTCATACTAGGCTCCCCTTGAATTCAAGACTGCTTAATATTTCGGCAAATTGACCAAAAACTTTACACAACATGAAGAAAAATATGAGCACGTAAAAAATACAATTGGAAAGCAGCTATAAAGAGGTTTGCGATACTAAATCGCGTCAGTGATCTTGACCTTAGAGGGCAACTCAAAGCTCAAAGCTCCTTGGTTATAGCGTGGGTTGGTAAAACGAAAAGAGCTTTGATTTCCCCCTTCAAGATTCAATGTAACCTCACTAATGAGGTTTTTTTCCAAATCCAAGCCAAGCACAACTTCTGTGATCTCACCTCTTTCTTTAGGAGCTAAGTTCAAGGTGACCAATTTTGCATCCTGAAAAGCAGAGACGACAGTATAGCGTTTCAATAAGCTATCAAAATCAAGGACCATATTGACAATTTCTCGAAGATTTTTTCCTTTTGCGGCATAGGGTTTATAGCGATGTGCATAGTTTTTTGTTGGGAAATAATGCAAAAGATCGTTGCCATTATAAACCCACTCTTCGGATTCGCTGTGACTAAAAATCCAACGGAACGATGATGGTTTCTTAAAATAAACCTGACCTTTGTTGCTTAGTGTTTTATTGCGAAGCTTCTTATAAATTTTTTGTTCAAAATCAACGGAAAGAAAAGGGTGATCTTGCAACTTTCCTTGCAATTTTCGCAGTTCTTCAACTGTCAAAGATGTTTTTTTATGCTGCTGCTTATCAGGAGTGTTTTTTGTTGTAGGCACCTCTGAAGAAGCGAAAACAAAAACTGGTGTCGATAATACAATCAAGAGCAAAACATGCTTCGAAATAAACACAACTAAGTCCCTTTCAAGATATTGCTAAACTCTACCAAGATACTATTCACTGATGCAAAACGTATGTCTGACCTGGATCCTGAGAGATGAAAACATCCAACATGTGTCTTTTGTTGAGTACTAATAGCCCACCAGACCGTCCCTACAGGTTTATCTTGGGTGCCTCCATCAGGACCTGCGATACCAGTAAGTGCTAAACCATAGTCCGCTTCTAGTATTGAAGCCGCATTTTCTGCTAAGGCGATTGCAACTTCTTTGGAAACTGCTCCAGAGCGTTGCAGAATCTCTGGAGAAATTCCTAAAATTTTGGATTTTGCCAAGTTGGAATAGCAACTTATGCCCCCCTGAAAGAAGGCTGAGCTTCCTGGTAACTCCGTGAAAGATGTTGCTAGAAGACCACCGGTGCAACTTTCTGCGCTGGCCACAGTTTTTCCGAGAACTTGCAATTGTATATACAGATTTTTAACGAGTTCAGTGTTTCGTTCAAATAACGACCATGACATGCAAAGATCCATTTCGATCTATTAAGGTTTCGCAAGCATAGTAGCACACCAAAGCACTACTATGCGAGCAACACCTAACGCAAGAGATTGAGCGTCATTTCAGGAATCACGTTTGCTTGGGAAATCACTGACAAACCAGCCTGGGTAAGAATTTTGGCTCGGGTGAAGTTTGCTGTTTCTTGAGCGTAATCGATATCGGTGATGCGACTTCGAGTAGCGGCAAGATTTTCACTAGAAACATCGATCGTAGAAAGCACACTTCCTATTCGAGACTGCACACTGCCCAAGGTTGCACGAAAGCCAGAGATCGCATTGATTGCATTATCGACACGTGCAAACAAATCATTGGTGCCGTCCGGACCTAGATCCGAAGCGCCACCATCAGAATCTGAAGGCACTAAGCTTACTTTACCTTTTACAAGCATGTTCAGTTTTTCTTTGACGTCTTTAATCTGAGAAATATCGACCTTGATAACATCCGGATCAAAATCACCAAAATCCGGCTTGCTACCATTGGGCAGATCCCCTCGATTTGACGCTCCAATCATAAGTTCAAGTGGTTTGTCGGCATTATCATCTGCAAAGATCTTCATACCATTAAACTCATTGGTCGCCATGATGCGCTCTGCTTCTGAACGCAAACTCTGAAACTCTTTGTCGAGGTAAGAACGCTCACGATTTCCAATGGTATCCGAAGCTGCTTGAGTGGTTAGCTCACGAAGTCGAATCAGTATATTCGTTACTTCATTGAAACCACCTTCTGCTGTCTGCAGAAAACTCACAGCATCGTTTGCATTCCGTTTTGCTGCATCCAAGCTCCGTATACGAGCACGAATGGATTCTGAGATTGCCAAACCAGCTGCATCATCTGCTGAGCGATTGATTCGTAAACCTGATGAAAGGCGCTCAATCGATGATTTCAACTGCTCACTGTTTTCTGAAAAATGTCTATTGGCTTGCAAGGCAGCCAAATTGGTTTTTATTTCTAACGCCATATATTGTCCTCCTTGACATTAATGGTTTATTGACGCAGCAAACCCAATGCCATTTCTGGCCATTGGTTTGCTTGTGTTAGAACTGCCATCCCTGACTGGCTAAGAATTTTATTTTTGGTCAATTCAGCAGTTTCTTCTGCGTAATCGAGATCCATGATTCGGCTACGTGATGCGCTTAAATTCTCGATCGCTACACCTTGACTATTGATGGTCGAATTGAATCGACTTTGGAGCGAACCAATATTAGCTCTTTCTTGAGCCAATCTATTGAGTCCGTTATCTAGAATGTCTAACTTACTTGCGATCGCTTCTCGAGTTGGACCCTTTCCTTCTGCAGACATAGGGCCGATTTCAGCTTCTTTTCCAAGGCCCAGATCAACGGAGTTAAATTTGAGGCCACGTAGATTGATAGCAATCGAATCTCGACCAGCAATGTTGTCTTTGCCGACCTGAATCGTATATTCGTCTGGCGCATCTCCCTCTTTGACAAAGAATTTACGACCGTTGAATTCGGTTGTACCAGCAATACGATCGATCTCTTGTGCTAGCTGGGTATACTCTTTATTAAGATAAGAACGATCAAGATCATTGATCGTATCTGTTGCGGATTGCATCGTGAGCTCACGCATACGAATCAAGATATTTGACATCTCTTGCATGCCACCCTCTGCGACCTGCAACATCGATACAGCATCGTTGGCGTTTCGTTTTGCTTGATTCAAACTGCGAATGTGAGCTCGCATTGTTTCTGAAACAGCAAGACCTGCTGCATCGTCTGCAGAGCGATTGATACGCAACCCGGACGAGAGTTTCTCGATACTTTCACTGACGTTTTTTGTGTTGTTTGCGAGTTGCCTTTGAGCTAAAAGGCTCATGGTGTTGGTGCGGATACGCATTCCCATACGAAGTCTCCATTCCTTGGATTTACGATTGCCCAGAGGAGGCGATTCCTCAGAGCGACAAGTCCCACCTTGGAACTTGCGTTTTCCCCATCGTGTTTTTGGTAAAAAACTTAAGAGCTCCTGGGATTCCCATAAATTAAAAGCTCACTCACAAAATTTTCTGAGGGTTAGAAGAAATCAGCTGCGATTTGAATACATTGGAGATTTTAGGCAGGCGTCAAAATTACGCTTTTCTTCAAAAATATAAGGGGCTTATCGTTTCTTGCTCGGGAGGCCTTGATTCTACTGCGCTTTTTCATATTCTTTATCAAGAACTCAAAGAAAAAATAAATTTTCCATTGGCACTTCTCCATTTCAATTTTGGACTTAGATTTGACGAGAGCGAGGGGGACGAGGCTTTTGTTCGCAAGCTCGCGAAAGATCATGGCGTCGAGATCATTGTACGTAAAGTGGGCACATTGGAGCGAGATAACCGCAAGCAGAAGAACATTCAATCCTGGGCTCGTGCTATCCGTCTTCAAACCTTTAAAGAACTTGCAGACAATGGCTGGGCCATCGCAGTAGCCCACCAAAAGGATGACCTTGCTGAGAATGTGCTGTTGCGCATGATCCGTGGAGTCAGCCCTGGAAGCCTCTTAGGTATGCAGGAATGGAATGCTCCTTATTGGCGCCCACTTCTAACGGTTACTCGCGCTGAACTAGCGGCTTGGATGCAAGGGCATAATTTGCCGAATCGCAGTGATTCCAGCAATGATAAGATGATCTACAGTCGCAATGTAATTCGTAAACGGGTGCTCCCTGAATTGGAAAAATTAAATTCAAGTGCAAAGGACCATCTCATTCGCTTTGCTCATGAGACCAAAGAGTTTGTTGAGTTTACGCGTTCATCGATTTCTGCAAAATTGCAACAAAATGATCACTCTATGTCTGGGATCAATGGGGAGCTTTTAGAGAAGCTGCCAAAAAGCGTTGCTTATGACGTTCTTTCCTGTGGCATAGGACGCCCACAAGAGCGGGGCATAAACCATAACCTACTCGAACAAGCTCTGACATCGATTCAACGTCCCAGCTCTTCAGGGACCAAGACTTTGATGCAACTCCCTTCAGGGCGGCGCCTTTTGAGGCAGAAAGGGGAGCTTTCTATATCCACAGATTCAGGAGAAGCTCAAAAGCCCCGATACAGACAACATGCTTCGGCGGTTTTGGCAGAAAAAAGGGCGATTATTCTTGGCCCCTCAGCAATAGTCGATTTTTTTCCGCTTCCCGCTGGAACTGTGTTAGATCAGAAATTCCAAGTTAGCAATTTTGAGTCGGAACCTAGGACATTGAAAAATTTTTAGGCTGATCGAATTTATTCCATTTAGGAGAATAAGAAGCCCATGGCTGCATCGTTACAGAAACCAAACCAACCTCGTATGCTTTTTCTGATCATCGCAGTCATCGTGATGGTAGCACTTTTAGCGAGCATTGTTACATCTAGCCAAGAAACCGTTACCGAGTTGAAATATTCGGAATTTAAACGTTTGGTAGAAAACCCTCCAAACGACAATGATCGCATTGTCGAAGCGGCTTTCAAAGAAAATCATCTGACAGGATTTCGCTCAGATCGCAGCAAGGTTCGAACCTATGTGCCTAATGACGAATCAACGCGTAAGTTCCTAGAGGATCATAAAGTCACGCTCAGCTTTGAAGAGCCTGAATCCGACAATCTTCTCAAATCCTTGTTCGTTCAACTTATCCCAATGATAATTCTTCTAGTGTTTATCTTCATCATCATGCGCTCCTTACAAGCTGGTGGTGGTAAGGCTATGTCCTTTGGAAAAAGCCGAGCCAAGTTGGTGAACGACCTCAAGCCTAAAGTCACATTCAAAGATATTGCTGGAATAGATGAAGCAAAATACGAACTACAAGAAATTATCGAATTTCTGCGGGAGCCCAAAAAATTCACGCGTCTTGGTGGACGAATTCCTAAAGGTGTTTTGCTAATCGGTCAGCCCGGAACCGGTAAAACAATACTTGCCAAAGGTGTTGCAGGTGAGGCTGGAGTGCCTTTCTTCAGTATCTCAGGCTCTGACTTCGTTGAAATGTTTGTCGGTGTCGGTGCAAGTCGAGTTCGTGACCTGTTCGATCAAGCAAAGAAAAACTCTCCTTGCATAGTATTTATCGACGAGATCGATGCTGTTGGTCGTCATCGCGGTGCAGGTCTCGGTGGTGGTCATGATGAACGTGAGCAAACACTCAACCAACTTCTAGTCGAAATGGATGGTTTTGAAGCGAATGAAGGTGTCATCATCATTGCTGCAACCAACCGTCCTGACGTCCTTGATCCTGCTCTTCTTAGACCAGGTCGCTTTGATCGACGAGTACATGTTCCGAGTCCAGACATAAAAGGACGCAAAAGCATACTTGAAGTTCACAGCAAAAAATCTCCCCTCTCCGATGATGTTGATTTAGCAATTATTGCGCAAGCAACTCCAGGTTTCACTGGTGCAGATTTAGAAAATCTCATCAATGAAGCTGCGCTGATTGCCGCTCGTGAAAACAGCAACCATATTAGTATGAATCATTGCGAAAAAGCTAAAGACAAAGTGATCATGGGTACAGAGCGTCAAAGCATGATCATGAGTGAAAAAGAAAAAACGAACACTGCGTATCACGAAGCAGGCCATGCCCTTGTTGGTCTTTTAAGCAAAGTAGGCGATCCCGTACATAAGGTAACCATCATTCCACGAGGACGAGCACTGGGCGTAACCGTCACGTTGCCGTCTGAGGATCGCTTTACGATGACTAAAGAATTTGCTGAAGGCATGATTTCCTATGCAATGGGAGGACGAGCTGCTGAAGAGCTTATCTTTAATATTCAAACCACAGGCGCAAGCAATGACATCCAAAAAGCTACCGATATTGCACGACGCATGGTTTGTAGCTGGGGGATGAGTGAAAAAATTGGGCCACTATCCATTGGCAAAAAAGAAGATGAAGAAATCTTCCTTGGACGGGGTTCTAGTCCATCCGATGCATTTTCCCAGAAAGTCGCTCAAACGGTCGATGAAGAAATTCATCGTTTAGTGACCGAAGGCTACGAAAAAGCTTTGACGTTGCTCCGAGAAAACCATGACAAATTAGTTGCCCTTGCTGAGGCCTTGTTGGTCAAAGAGACTTTAAATGCGACAGAGATGGCTCGTGTCATCGCTGGTGAAAACATCGTAACGGAAGACGAAGTGAAAGCTTACACCAAACGTCGAGAAGTCGCTAAAAACTGGCAGCTCACAGGTTCTGAGACACCCGACTTAGCCGACTCACTCACCAGCTAATAGAAGGCTTCCATTTTCCATGAATGAGATCTTTGAACAGTTTAGTTGGTGGTCTGTCTTAGATATCGTCGTCATCACGTTCCTAATCTATCAAATTTTGATCCTCATTCGTGGAACCCGCACCGCCCAAATGTTGACCGGTATTCTTATCGTAATTTTGGGTTTTCAAGCGTCTTCTCTTGTCCCTCTCACCACATTCAATTGGTTGATGAGTAAATTTTATTCGTCAATTGTTTTGATCATTATTATTCTTTTTCAAGAAGATATCCGAAATGCCTTGAGCCGCATGGGAAAGAAGCCCTTGCTAACCAATGCAGAAGCGATGGCATCCCATTATCTTTTGGATGAATTAACACGCGCCGCCTTTGCTCTTTCCTCCAAAAAAATTGGTGCTTTGCTTGTAATCGAACGTAACATTATCTTATCTCGTTATATCGACATTGGAATTTCTCTCGATGCAAAAATATCTAAGGAACTTCTTCTAGCTATTTTTGAACCTCATTCACCTATACACGATGGTGCTGTGATGATTCGTCAAGGACGCTTAGCAGCAGCAGGGTGTTTTCTTCCGCTCACACGAACAGAAAACTTGAAGCAAGAAATGGGAACACGACACAGAGCTGCAATCGGAATTAGCCAAGAGACCGACGCACTTGTCATTCTTGTATCTGAGGAAAAAGGAACTGTTTCTATTGTGCATGAGGGCAATATTCTCTACATACAAGAAAGCACACAGCTTCGCAAACTTTTGCGCAAACATCTGGTTGGAAACACTTCATACGCTCGCACCTTATTCGGTGCAAACAACAGTGAAGGCCTAAGCTCAAAAACCAAAGTAAATGGCAAGGAAAAAGGAGATTAGGTGTCGCAGATTATCCGAGCAATCTTTGCCAACTTTACCTACAAGCTCATTGCTGTGCTGCTTGCAATTATCTTTTGGTACATTGTGCAAAGCGAGCAAGTTCTCGAAGTCAATCGCAAGATGCGCGTGCAACTCATTGCGCCTGAAGGCTTTGTCGTAAAAGGTGGAAACATTCAATACAAGGATGCGACTCTAAGAGGTCCTAGAGCTCTATTGAATCATTTTTCGATGGAACCCATACAGGCTCATGTCAAACTTTTTACGGACAAACCTCAGACCGTACGTGTTCGTATCGACAAAGAGTATATTCGAGGTTGGAACGATCGGATCAAAATCACCATTTATGATGCCTATATTTCCGTTTTTGTAGATAAAAAAATGGAGAAAGAGCTCCCCATCAAACAAAATTTCACAGGTATTCCTAGAGACGGATATATCATCGAAAAAACTATTATCATTCCTGACAAAGTACTCGTATCAGCTGCAGCTTCTGACTTACAAAGGGTCGATGCTATATCCACAGAACCTATAGACATCAATAATATCTCTGAATCCAAGAGCTTTGATTCAACCTATCTCTTGACCGATCAAACCTTAAAAGTCTCTACTAAAAAAGTGCAAGTCAACGTGCTTGTCGGAGAAAAAAAGGTCAATAAATCATTTGCAAACGTAATGATTGACGTGGACAATACGAATTTTTCCTTTAAAATCAGACCTACACGGGTTTCTGTTGTAATTCAAGGAAGTCCTAGTAAACTAGGGAGCATACGAGACGGTGAAATCCGGGCTTTCTTGAACATAAACGACCTTGCAGCTGGTATTTATGAGCAGAAAATTCAGGTGAAGATTCCCCAAGATACCGTCCTCATTGAGACCAATCCAGAAAACGCGATTGTTGAAATTTACAGCAAAAAAAAGAACTTGTAGCCTCTACCGTATTCTGGCTTTCTAATGTGAAGTCTCGATATTGTTTCTAGGACCGTCTTTCATGGGAGAAGATTTTCTAATGCAAAAAAATCTTTCACACGACTTTTTTCCTCACAAACGCATTCGTCTATTCGGTACCGACGGTATTAGGGGGCATGCAAACGCTTATCCTATCTCTCCAGATGTGGTCCTTCGACTTGGGCAAGCTGTAGGACGCTACTTTAAAAATCATTATCCAAACCCAAGAGTGCTTATCGGCAAAGACACTCGTCGCAGTGGTTACATGCTAGAACAAGCTCTTTCGTCAGGAATTTGCAGTACAGGAGTGGATACATATTTTGTAGGACCACTTCCAACTCCAGGGATTGCCTATCTTACGCGTGGAATGCGTGCCAATGCAGGGATTGTAATTTCGGCTTCCCATAATCCGTTCTATGACAATGGATTTAAAATCTTTGCTGCGGATGGTTACAAACTACCAGACAGTGCTGAACAAGAGATTGAAGATCTCATCTTCTCTGATCTGAGTACTTTTGCAGCTCCTACTGGAAAAGCAATAGGAACAACAGCTCGCATCGATGATAGTGTAGGGCAATATGCTGTATTTCTCAAAGAACAGTTTCCTAAGCATCTCTCGCTAGAAGGTATCAAACTCGTCGTCGATTGTGCGCACGGTGCTGGATATAAAGTTGCTCCTAAAGTGTTTGAAGAACTCGGAGCAGATGTGATCAGCATTGGAGTATCTCCAGACGGAACCAATATCAACGAAGGGTATGGTGCACTTCATCCTGAAAAACTACAGCAACAAGTCATTGCTCATAATGCCCACCTAGGTATTGCATTGGATGGAGATGCTGACCGTCTTGTGATTGTCGATGAAACGGGTGCTATTCTTGATGGCGACGAATTGCTTGCAATTTTTGCAAAAAGTTATTTGGAAAAAAATCGGCTTTATGACAAAGCAGTCGTTTCCACTATTATGTCGAACTTGGGTTTAGAAGTTGCACTCAAGAGAATGGGCATCAATCTTCTACGCACTCAGGTAGGAGATCGCTATGTTATGGAGGAAATGCGCAAAGGCAAATACGTCTTGGGTGGTGAGCAGTCAGGTCACATCATTTTTGGAGACATCTCGACCACTGGCGATGGTATTTTAGCAGCTCTCAAACTCCTTGAGATTGTTGTCGAAAAACAAAAACGCGTTAGTGAACTAAAAAACATTCTCCAAAAATTTCCTCAGGCCTTGAAGAACATCGATATTCCTGACAGAATCCCCCTCGACTATCTACCTGAGCTATCTGAGCAGATACACTTAGTACAAAGAAAACTTGGCAATGAAGGTAGGGTACTTTTCCGTTACTCAGGAACGGAATTGAAAGCTCGCATTATGATCGAAGGCGGTCAAAGTGACAGTATTCAGATGATGGTGAATGAACTCGCTGAGATGGCCAAACAGAGCTTTAAACACTACTACAAAACCTTAGGTACCTAGCGGAGATCCTTTGCATCCGATATCACAACAGAGCCTATGGCACATAACAAACGCTAGCATGGTTGAAGTTCCTTCTTTGGCTCAAAACATAGCCCAAGAGCTGTCCAAAGCACCTTTCTTTTGCCTCTGGATGGAGGGTGATATGGGGGCCGGCAAAACCACCCTTGCTGGTTTTATTTTGCGTTCACTCGGCTTAGGAGCTGAGATACCCGTACGGTCTCCAACCTTCACTTATCTTTCTGACTACACCATCGGCTCTAAAACATACGCTCATATCGATCTATATAGATTAGGAGACGATAGCTTAGTGATGTCGGATCTTGTCCATGAACTGGACTATGATGGTCTCTTGGTTGAATGGCCTCAAAACCTAACGGGCAGACTCGAAATCGTCCCTACCCATATACTCAAAATTGAAAAGAGCATCGACCTTCAAACGCGAAGTTACCAACTGTTGAAGATAAATTCCTAAGCTTCAAATCAATCCAACAAATCTTCATAGAATGCACCAAATTGCATGGATGGATCGCAAATTTGAAACTCCAGTACCCATCGTTCCGGAGATGGACAAAAATCTAAATCACCGGTGCCTAGTTTTGTATAATTGAAATGTGAAAATTCAGAGAGTCTGTGACCCTTGACGTACGAAGGATGCAAGAGATAACCCATTTTTTTAGTGAGCTCCTCTGCATATTGATAGAGATGCAATCCTGTTGATCCTTCACGTTTCCACAATTCGCGTGTCTGATCAAAGATCGATTTGAGGTCGTTACGAATCTTTGTAAATTTTGCATTTTCTCCCATAACGAAGGTTTCACCACAGTCGCCTTCAACACCATTCCAAATAGGACCGATATCGAGGAAAAAAATATCGTTGTCTTGCAAGACAACCTCGTCATGATAGGGATCATCGAAACTGAGAACGGTTGAGCGTCCAAAACGTATGTGTGTTTTGTGCCAAAACTTACGCACACCATGATCAGCAAAATAGGCATTCGCTTGTTTGATCGCAGCTTTCTCGGTCATTCCAGGTCGCATGAAACTACTTATATCCCGAACCGCTTGCCAGGTCCTTTCTCGGGCTATTTTGGTCATATCAAAGAGAACGTTAGGATCGATTTGCTCTAACTCATATTGATTTTGCATAGAGATACCCACTAGAAATGAAACCATTTCGATTGAAATCGATAACTATTCTATTGTGCTGTTGAGATCACTAAGAAAAATGGCGCGCCCGGAAGGAGTCGAACCTCCGACCTCCAGATTCGTAGTCTGGCATTCTATCCAACTGAACTACGGGCGCGTTTAGAGCAGGATTGGCATCCTGAGTGGCCCTGAAGTTAATGGAAGACTTCGAACCTGTCAATGCCTTCCTGGGCGGCGTCCTTCCAGAAGCTCTTTCAAAAAAGTGGCGGCTGATTATTTTGAAAGATTGTGCTTACATTCTGAACAAAACCCTTAAGTTCGTCAGCGTAGGCTTTGCTGTAGGGCCCAAAGAGCACTACCCGCTTTGGCCGCACCTCCGGCAAGATAAGCGTCTTAATATCCTCTATGTCTGCGTGAATGTTCAGATAAAAACGATCTTCAACGTCAGGATAACGGTTGCTATAGTCAACAAAATCTTTTTGTACGAGATAGGTTGGGCGCTGCAGACATAGACTACGGGCATTTCGCAAATACGGAGATTGTGGGAGAAGCAGTACAGAAGCATCATCGCCAGCTTGGCGTTTAACATGAAAAGCTCCGACATGGCTTCCAAAAGCTTCATAAACTTTATGAACCTTGCCAATTGAAGGATGCACAGAAACGGGAATACCCCGCTCAGACAGCAAAAATGACACTTCCTGTGCCGTACCCACAGGTGGGCAGATAAGCACCGGCCATCGACCTTTCTGAATATCTATCTCAACTTGCTGGAGGAGTCGTTCGACTTCATTTTTGCGGCGCCCTTTTGTAGACATGTGTACTGGATGCGAAGCCTTAATGAGCAAGACTTGAGCTTGACGAAGCTGCATCGAACGCAAACTAATAAACCCCTTCGTACGCAGTAGAGGCGCATAGAGTAACGTGTTTCCATCCATTTCTACAAATAGGGAAGCCCCCCCTAAGACCCCCCCCGAAGGCAGCAACTCTATTTTCAACTTACCAAGACTGAATGCCCTATTATATTGACAAATAAGCGCATTTGGTTTGCGATTGAATGCACCCAAAATACGCATGGTTTCTTCCGTGGTAAAAATTCGTGCGGAAATATCTAGAAATGGATTCAACGCCGAGGACAGAAAGGATAGAAACTCGCTTTGACAGGAATCAAAACTCAAAATGAAGTCGTTAAGAAACAGGCCATCTTCTGTCGACGAGATTTTTATAACCTTTTTGCTCAAACAAAAACTCGAGGAAGGAAGGTGAAACGTCAGGACATAGATAGTTTGAAAGCTCTAGGTTTGCAACGCGTTTTATATTCTTGAAGGACCTCGTATAATATGTAGTTGACTGAACCTAATCAACAACACGCGAATAAGTGCACTGCCGTTCAAAAATATATCTTTAACACTCTAATAATGTTAGAGAATAATGTGTCCTACCACTATTCCTTAAAGGAGTTACGCTCGATGAAAAAGGTAATTCGTGTCACGGTCACCGGAGCTGCTGGTCAAATCGGTTATAGTCTTCTATTTAGACTCGCTTCGGGTGAGGCTTTTGGAAAGGACTACCGAGTACATCTCAATCTCTTAGAACTTCCCTCAATGGTTAAAGCCGCTGAAGGAATTGCCATGGAGCTTGAAGACTGCGCATTTGATTCTCTTGCTGGGATTGATTGCTTCAGCGAAGCCGACAAAGCCTTTGACGGAACCAACTGGGCATTGCTTGTAGGAGCGCAACCCCGAGGTCCAGGCATGGAAAGAAGCGACCTAATCCGAGAAAACGGTCCTATTTTTGTAGCTCAAGGCAAAGGTCTCAACCGTGCTGACAAGAACGTCCGCGTGGTTGTAGTCGGCAACCCATGCAACACCAACTGTCTCATCGCTCTTCATAATGCACGTGACATTCCTGCACGCAATTTCACAGCTATGACTGCGCTTGATGAAAACAGAGCACGCGCAGCTGTAGCACAAAAAGCAGGAGTTGAAGTTGGTGAAGTTAAACACATGATGATTTGGGGCAACCACAGTAGCACAATGTATCCAGACTACGAGAACTCCTTCTTAGGAAAAAAACCACTAACTGATACAATTCGTGATAAAGAATGGTTGCAAACAGAATTCATCAAAAAAGTTCAACAAAGAGGAGCGCAAATCATTAGCGCTCGTGGAAAATCCTCTGCAGCCTCTGCTGGCTCTGCCTGTATCGATCACATAAAAAATCTCAATACTGCTGGAAATGTATTTTCATGTGCAGTGCTTTCCGACGGCTCACACTACGATATTCCAAAAGGAATTATTTTCTCATATCCAGTACGCTCCAAAGGTAAGGGAGACTATGAAATTGAAGCTGGTATAAAACTTTCAGCATTCGCTAAAGAAAAAATTAAAATTTCGACCGATGAGTTACTCAAAGAACGTGAAGTCATTCAAGATTTGTTACGCTAGGTGGTGCGCTTGACCACAACTGTCTGATTCATCTATACTTATCTTACATAAAACTAAGAGACGAGCAGACAGATGCAGAGAGGCCAATATACGACCTGTGGAATCTTTTTTGTGTTGCTGACTTCGGCCTGCGCTCTTCCCTTAGATAATCTTAGAAAATATCAAACGAACACCATCGAAAATAGCCCTGCCATTGCGCGCGAAAAGCAAATTCAACAAATTGCCCCAAACTTGTACAAAGTTCCTACAAATGCTGTTTTAATTTGGGATGCTCTCATTCCGATTCTCATCCAAAATTATAATTTCTCTCTTGCAAATAAAGAACTTGGAATCATCAGCACAGAATGGGACTCCTACTATCTACAATCTGATATCTACCGCAATCGCATCTCTTTACATCTACGCAGTCTTTCAAATGAGGAATCGACCCTTGCATTGCGAAACAATGTCGAAATTCTATCCAAAGAAGGCTCAGCACATGCACAATCCTTTTGGATGCCGGCTCCGAGCAATAACTCCGAAGTCGAACGCATTTTGACGAATTTAGGATCCATGCTGAACCTAAAGAGCATTCCGCAAAGTATCCCAAACTCTAGCGTTTCCGCTGTAGATTCTTCGCGCGACGACTTAGCACAAAGAGGTCTTGACTTTAGGCCATAGGAATTTTAGCATCCGATCGCTTCTATTGAATGAAGCAAAGGAGAGATGGCCGAGCGGTTGAAGGCGGCGGTCTTGAAAACCGTTGTGGGGTAAAACCTACCGGGGGTTCGAATCCCTCTCTCTCCGCCATAAAATATAGAGTTTGCGTCATCTGGAGAGATGGCTGAGTGGTCGAAAGCACCGCCTTGCTAAGGCGGCGAGTGGGTAACTGCTCCGTGGGTTCAAATCCCACTCTCTCCGCCACGCACTCTTAAATACCTTCTACACAAATCCATACAGTTCAAAATTTATACAAAAAGCCTCTGAATCTCCAAAAAGTTGCGCCTAATGTTAGAATCATAAGGCAGGCACCTTCGTTCGGAGAACTTTATGAAAAGCAGAACGCTTCAGCCGCCAGAATTTCGTCATTTGAAAGATTTGTTCTTCATTTTATTTTCGATCGCAATTCTCTTCTACATCCTTGCTTTAATGAGCTACAACCCACGCGACCCATTTCTCAATTCTGCTAGCTTTCCACCTCTTCCCGTGACCAACATTATTGGCAGCTTAGGCGCCAGCATCAGTGCATTTGTTCTCTATACGTTTGGTATCGGAGCTTTTCTACTTCCTGTACCCGGCATATTAGCAGTCATCGGAAACTTTAGTTTACGACTCACACGGTATACATTCTTTGTCTTCTTTATAAGCCCTCTGATAGTTTATGTATGTGTTGCATATTTCTTTTTCAAATATCTAGCAACGGTTGAAATTTCTGGGTTTTCCATTTCAACTGTTGGGCAACTTGGGCTCTGGTTAAATGAAAAAATATATTCTCACTTAGGCCCCGTTGGAGCGCCTGTACTATCTCTTGTGCTTGGGGCCCTAGGGACAGCAATGTTATTTCAATACGATAGAATCTACATATGGATTCGAAAATTTCGTGCGCGCCTGAAGATAAAATCACCGTTTCTTTAATTTGAAAAATCTAATCAAACACCTATTGAAACAGATAAGCATCTAAATCTCGTCCCATTCGCTTTAATGAAAACCTTTCACCAGCTTCCTGTGTACGCTCACCACGTTTCAATACACTTTCTGTACGTGCTTCTAAAATCATCTGTATGAGTTGCTGTGCAGCCGATTCATTCGATAACCCACTGTAACTCTCTCCAGCTCCTGGGAAAAGAACCTCCTCCGTAGCCCCAGCTCCGGAAACCAACACTGGTGTGCCACAAAGCAAAAACTCCTCTGCCACTCGACAGATGTGTTCGGAGCCAACACTAGAAATAACACCGATGTTTGTTGCTTGCATCAAATGAGGAAGACCTACTATACGCTCCCCTGTTAAGAAAACGTGAATCCCTAATTCGAGACCATTCAATGAAATCAACTCTTTCAACTCAGCAAAAGACAGATTCGCTTCCTGTCCAACAATATGAAGAGTTGGCAGATTCATATCTTTGGGCCAAATCTGACAAACTTTCGCAAAGATACTCAAAAAATTCGCGTGCCCCTTGACAGGGTCTAAGCGACCTAAAATCATAAGATCGTGACTTTTTGTCTCACTTTTATCTATTTTCAATTCCGGAATGTCCAAGCCCAAGAGTATGCGTTTGACGGGCTTCTTTTGCGCAATTTTTTGTACTGATTTTTCTAAATTAGAATTGGGAACTATAAATCTTTCAATGTGTGAGTATGCTGAGAAAAATCCAGAACCATCAAAAATAGAGGATCGCAAATCTTGTCCAAAAAAACGAACCTGACGTCTTACTGGCAAAAGCTTCCCTATAAAAGTTTCTGGTCCACCATAATGAATAATGCAGTCTGGTCGAATCTCTTTTGCTTTGCATCGAAGTTTCCACAACTGATTGAAAGCAAAACCAGGAATCGATTCTACTTGCAGACCCATAGACTGAGCGCGTCTCTCACCTGGGCTTCCCTCCAAGGCTGTAAATATTGAGTGATGCCCCACTGTTTGCAATGCTCGAGCAGCGCTCAAAGCGTATTCGGTTATAGCACTATTCCAACGATTCGATAGCAAATGCCAGACAACTTTATTCGACATTGTTAGATTTCTTTTGAAGGTAAATTTCTCGCAATTTTTCATATTTCACAAATGTATACAGACTGCTAATCAGGGCATAACTATAACCTGCCATGCCATCCAAGAATCCGAGTCGGATAAAATAGCGATATAAAAATTCCATCCAAGGGCGCAACACATGCAAGAATAAGACTACCGATTTCTTTTTTTGAAAATGATTGAGCGCAATTCTTTTTGTATAAGAGTTAAACCGAGCAAAATAATCATCCAAATTTTGATAGCTATAGTGCAATAGGTCCCCATCTAAAGACCCAACTGCCGCATTCACTATTAATTTTTCGTGAATAGCCCCCTCAAATTGAGTCTTTCCTCTCTGAAATAAACGGATGGGATGGTCTTGAGTCTTTCCAAAACGAAGTCTTTGACCCATATAAACAAGAGAGCGTGACACTGTGTATGCCAGATATTTTTTAGACTTCTCTTCTTGAACAATCTTTAAAATAGAATTTTGTAGCTCTAACGTTAGTACTTCATCTGCATCCAATGACAAAATCCAAGCACGCGATGCAAAAGCGATTGCTGCGTTTTTTTGAGCTGCATAATTGTCGAACAATCGCTCATAAACCACAGCACCAAATCGCTTTGCAATCGAAACGGTTTGGTCTGTACTACCGGAGTCAAGAACAACAAGCTCGACTCCACTGGGGAGGTGCTGCAGACAACGTTCCAATGTTTTTTCTTCGTTAAGCGTGATAACAACCACGCTAAGTGGAACTTGACTCATGGGACTGTCACCTTTTTGAAGCCAACTATTTTGCTACTTTGCAAGCTCACGAACATCCATTATAACGGATGAGGCTGCCATGCAATAAACGAATCGTTCGGAAACTGACGCCTCTCTTTTGCAGATTTGGGAGATTCATTTGGAAACTACTAAGAAGACCCCTTTATACCAACAGCACGTCCAATTAAAAGCCAAAATAGTCGATTTTAGCGGATGGCAAATGCCAGTTTTCTACGAAAGCGTGCTTGTCGAACACAAATGCGTCCGCAATTCTGTCGGCATCTTTGATGTTAGTCACATGGGAGAAATACGCATTCAAGGACCTCAGGCTGCAGAATTTCTGAGCCACCTCGCTATCAACGACATCCATGCTCTAAAAACAAAGCATGGACAATACACGGCGATGTGCGTCGAAAGCGGAGGTTTTGTCGATGACCTGATCGTTTATAAATTGGCTGATGATGATTTTCTACTCTGTGTCAACGCAAGCAATACCGACAAAGACTACCAGTGGATAGAATCCAAACGTCACGCTTTTCCTAAAGTCAGAGTAGTAAATGAATCAGAAAATTGGGGACAAATTGCTATCCAAGGACCACACAGCACTGCATGTCTTCAGACATTACTCAGCCCAAGTGACGCCAAGACCCTAGAGACTCTCGAATACATGCAAATTCTTCCAATCAATATATTTGGACAAGCAAGCCTCATTGCACGCACAGGCTATACAGGTGAAAAGGGCTATGAAATCTATTCGCCCCCTCAAATTGCAGAGCAGATCTGGACGACCTTGCTCGAAAAAGGACAAAGCTATGGGATTCGTCCCATAGGACTTGGAGCTCGAGATACCTTGCGTCTTGAAGCATGCTACCTTCTCTATGGTAATGATATGGATGAGACCATTTCACCATTAGAGGCTGGAATTAGTTGGGCCGTCAAATTTACGCATGACTTTATCGGAAAATCTGCACTACTTGAGCAAAAAGAAGCAGGCCTCAAACGCAAACTTCATGGTTTTATTATGACCGACAATGGCATCCCTCGTCATGGAATGGATGTTATTCAAAATGACAAAAAAATCGGTGTTGTGAGTAGTGGATCCGTACTACCAACTGTCGGTGGATCTGGTGGTCTCGCACTCTTGGCTGTCGATGCACTGGATCGTTCGCAACCTATTTTTATCGATATTCGAGGCAACGAAAAAGCAGCAAAGATTGTTCCTACGCCGCTTTACGCTGCACGCATCAAATCCAAATAACAACAAGGAGCTAAGATTATGTCATTTCCAAGCAATCTCTTTTTTACTGAAGATCATGAGTGGGTATCTGGTTTATCTGGTACTGTTAAAGTCGGAATTTCATCCTATGCAATCGAACAACTTGGTGACATCGTACATATTGATCTACCTGCTGTAGGAAAACAATTTGATGCGAAAGAACCTTTTGGCACTGTTGAATCCACAAAAACTGTTAGTGACCTCTACATGCCAGCAAAAGCTAAAATTGTAGAAGTCAATTCTGCTTTGCTTAAATCACCAGAGACCTTACAAGCAGATCCATACAATGCGGGTTGGTTGGTCAAGGTAGCCTTCGAGAGTGAAGCCTCCGATCTTATGAAAGCTTCTCAATACGAAAGCTACATCAAAGAAAGCAATTGATAGGCCAATCGCTCACTTTCTATGAGCAAGTGCACATAAAGTTACGATCACCATACGCTTCATCTATACGTCCGACTGAAGGCCAAAATTTATTCTCCCTCAACCAGTCTTTAGGCATTGCAGCTTCTTCACGTGAGTATTGCCAATCCCACGCCGAAGATACGACCATCTCCATCGTATGAGGGGCATTTTTCAAAGGATTGCTCAAACGATCTAGACGACCCTCTTCTATCTGACGAATTTCTTCACGAATAGCAAGCATGGCGTCACAGAAGCGATCTATCTCTTGCAGAGATTCGCTTTCCGTTGGTTCAATCATGAGCGTGCCACCCACAGGAAAAGACACCGTCGGCGCATGAAACCCGTAATCCATCAAACGCTTTGCGATGTCAATAACTTCGATCGAAGCTGATTTTTTAAACTTCCGCATATCGACGATACACTCATGCGCCACAAAACCATTCGCCCCTCTGTACAACACATCATAAGCATCACTTAATCTATGGGCTATGTAATTTGCATTCAAGATCGCCATCTTTGTCGCTCGTTTTAGACCATCTATACCCATCATACGAATATAGGCCCATGGAATACATAGTATACTTGCATTTCCATATGGAGCTGCTGATACTGCATGTATGCCCGAGGCACCTCCAACATCCTCTACTAGACAATGTCCTGGTAAAAAATCTGCGAGATGTTCTTTAACTGCTATAGGACCTGCACCTGGCCCCCCACCACCGTGAGGAATGCAGAACGTTTTATGCAAATTCATATGACAGACATCAGCACCATAAAGTCCCGGATAACACAAACCAACCTGTGCATTTAGGTTAGCACCATCCAAATAGACCTGGGCTCCACATTTATGAATCAAATCACAGTATTTTTGAATATCTGCTTCGAAGACACCATGCGTAGAGGGATAAGTCATCATAAAGACGGAGAGTCTGTCTTGGTATTTATGAGCCTTCATCTCTAGATCATGATAATCGACGTTCCCACTTTTATCACAATCTACGATGACAATTTCAAAACCCACGAGAGCAGCACTTGCAGGGTTAGTGCCATGCGCTGAGCTCGGAATCAAACACACATTGCGATGACCTTCACCTTTGGACTTTTGGTAAGCTTTGACAACTAAAAGCCCAGTATACTCTCCTTGGGCACCTGAATTGGGTTGCAAAGAAACTGCTGAGAATCCTGTAATTTTAACGAGAAGGTTTGCTAGACTATCTAGGAGTTCTTTGTAGCCTTCGCTTTGAAAGGCTGGTGCAAATGGGTGTATGTCTGCAAATTCGCTCCATGAAATCGCTTGTAGTTCTGAAACTGCATTTAGTTTCATCGTGCACGAACCCAAAGGAATCATCGAATGCATAAGAGAAATGTCTTTGTTCTCTAAGCGTTTTAAATAACGCATAAATTCAGTTTCAGAATGAAAGCTATTGAAGATTTTTTGATTGAGGAATGTTGTTTTCCTTAGAAAATCACCTGCAAGTATCTTCTCACTAGGTTTGTTCTTAAGGTCTACAAGTGAAAACGGGAGTGTTTTACGCCCGGAAATAACTTTTAAAATATCTCCGACATCTTCAATAGAAGTTGTTTCATCAAGAGTGACAACGATTGTTTGCTCATCAAGTTTTCGGAGATTGATGCCAACTTTCCAACCTGCTTCAATAAGTTCTTGCGCCTTGTTGGCATTCAAGCAAATTTTAACCGTATCAAAAAAGACATCTTCAGAGACAGATAGACCGCAAGTCTTTGCACCAATTTTGAGCATTTTAGCGTAGGAATGAACCTGATTTGCAATTGCTTTTAGCCCCTCAGGACCATGGTAGACCGCATACATCGCTGACATATTTGCAAGCAAAGCCTGTGCTGTACAAATGTTGCTTGTCGCGCGTTCTCGTTTTATATGTTGCTCTCGTGTTTGTAGAGTCAAGCGCAAGGCACGTTTGCCTGATCTATCCTTAGAAACACCCACAATTCGACCAGGCATTTTGCGAAGATAAGCCTCCTGCGTCGCAAAAAATGCAGCATGTGGACCTCCAAATCCTAGAGGCACACCAAAACGTTGCGCACTTCCTAGAGCTATGTCTGCACCTAGTTCACCAGGAGATTTTAATAAAACCAAACTCAAGAGGTCACATGCAAGGGCAACGAGAGCACCACTCTTTTTTAGATCTGCAATAAATCTTGTGTAGTCATAGACAACACCATCACTTGCTGGATACTGTAAAAGAGCACCAAAGATTCCATCTTGCTGACTAAAATTGCGATGATCACCTATAATTAATGGAATTCCTAAATTCTCACACCGCCCACGCAAGACATCAATAGTCTGAGGATGGCAAAATTTTGAAACAAAATAAGCTTTCTTTTGGCCTTTTGAATCACTTTCGGAATAACTCAAATAAAGAGCTTCGGCTGCTGCTGTTGCCTCATCAAGCAAAGAAGCGTTGCTTACAGGAAGCCCCGTAAGATCTGTGATCATAGTCTGATAGTTAAGCAATGACTCAAGTCTACCTTGTGAAATCTCTGCCTGATAAGGAGTATACTGGGTATACCATCCAGGATTTTCCAGAATATTTCTTTTGATCAGCGCTGGCACTATACAATTTGCATAACCAAGACCTAAATAGGACTTAAAAACTTTGTTTTTTGTCGCAATGCTTTTGAGCTCTTTGTACAACTCACTTTCGGAAAGAACACCCCCCAAGTCAACATTACGATCACTTCTAATTTCTTTTGGTATAACTTTGGAAACAAAACTATCTAGAGATGCTTGCCCAAGATCCGCTAACATCTTATCAGTTTCCCACACACGTGGGCCTATATGCCGATCTTCAAATTTACTCAAGTGGTACTTTTCCGCATCCATTGTCTATTCCTTCAATGTGAAATATCTCGATGGTAAACACTCACTTCAATAATGCTTGGATAAGACTTATTCAATTCTTGACGCAACATTTCAGCAATACACACACTTCGATGTTTGCCCCCCGTACATCCAATACCAATTCTCAAATACCTCTTGCCTTCGCGGTAATATCGCGGCAATAGCCAATTATTAAGATCCAAAATTTTGTCTATAAAAACCTTAGAGTCTTGATCTTCCAAAATGTATGCCGCTACAGCGGAATTCAGGCCATTTTTTTCTTTAAGATCTTTTACAAAAAATGGATTTCGTAAAAAGCGTGCATCAAAAAGCATGTCTAATGGATAGCAAACGCCATGTTTAAATCCAAAACTCGTAATCGACAGTTGCATCTTACGAGGATTTTTATCGGGAAAAAAACGATCCTCAAGCTGCCATGCAAGATCCTGTGGAGAGAAATACGTCGTATCGACAGATAAGTCTGCCCTATCTTCGATGATATTGAGAACATCTCGTTCTCTAGCAATGGCAAAACCAAGATCCTTGCCCTCACTCTCAAAGGGATGCTTTCGCCGTGTAGTATTAAATCGCGTATGTAAAATATCATTTTGTGCTGTTAAAAATAGAACTTCGACTTGTATTCGCTTTCGCAAGTCATCATGTAGCAAGCAAAACTCATGGGCGTGCTGCATAGAGTGCAGATGAATGCCCAAAACTATAGGTATAGTCTTATCGTGCGCTTTTTTCTCCAAAACCTCAAGAGTTGGCACTATCAATTCGAATGGTAAATTATCAATACAGTAAAAACCAAGGTCTTCAAGAGTGCGAATAGCTGTTCCCAACCCTGAACCTGATTGCCCTGTAACTAGAATTAAAGATGTCTGTTCTTTCATATATATCACTTAAAATAATTTTTTCCGCTTGCTTGACGGCAAAATACCAATTTGTTCTCGATACTTTGCAACCGTTCGACGCGCCAAATGCACGCCTTTTTCAGCCAAAATTTCTACGATTTTTTGATCCGAATATGGTTTTTTAGTATTTTCGGTGCTGATAATTTCTTTGATTGTGGATTTTACAAACGAACTCGACACATCTTCTTCATCTGATTTTATAGAGCTTGAAAAGAAAAATTTAAGCTCAAAAATACCTCGCGGCGTCTGTATATATTTGTTGCTGGTCACTCGACTAATTGTAGATTCGTGCATTTCAATCGCATCTGCAACGTCTCTTAAAACCATCGGCTTTAAACATCGAATACCATTTTCAAGAAAATCTTCTTGTTTCTCTACGATGCACTCAGCAACTCTGCGTATAGTTCTTTGCCTTTGTTGAATGCTCTTAATGAGCCAGTTTGCTGATTTTATTTTGTCTTGTAGGTAACTTTTCTCTTTGCCTTTGATCCCACCATCTGAAATATCTTGGTAGTATCGACTCACTCGCAGCGTCGGTAAATTATCCTCATTAAGTGTAACAATCCATTTCCCAGACATTTTAAAAACAAATGCATCTGGCACTACTGCTTGAGCCGTATTTTCACCAAATTTTCGTCCTGGTGTTGGATTGAGCCCCACAATTATAGCTACATTCGTATAAACATCTTCAATGCTAATACCCAAACTCTTCGCAATAACCGGATAGTTTCTCGTTTCCAGTTCCTTGAGATGCTCCATCACGATGCGTTCTACAACACCGTTTCGGAGCCCTTGATCTCGAACCTGAATCATCAGACACTCGCTCAAACTGCGCGCTGCTATCCCCGATGGATCCATACGCTGAACAGTATCTAGCACTCCTTCGACCAAGTCAGAGTCCACGTTATCATCTTCACATAATTTAGTGAGATCCAAATCTAGATAACCATCATCCGTAAGATTTCCAACGATTTTGAGGGCAATTTCATGCTCTTTTGTATCAAACTGAATTTCACCAACCTGACTTAACAAGTGGTCATAAAGAGTTTTTGAATTACTAATTATATTTTCATAATTTACGTCATTATCTCGATAAACTGAGGATGATGATGGGTTTAATCTCTGAGGGCTTAAGAATGAGTCTCCATCTGAACTCAAAGACTTGTAGTCAAATTCGGGTTCAGACCCCGACTCATTATCATTCACCTGTTCGCTAGACTCACTGTTTTTTTGAGGAGGTGCTAAATCAACACTGGGGGATGGGGTTATGTCTTCTAGTACAGGGTTCTCAACAATTTGTGTTGCGACAAAATCTTCGAGCTCTAATCTCGATAACTGCAAAAGCTTAATCGCTTGCTGCAATTGCGGAGTCATTAGCAACTGTTGTGTTAGCTTAAGACTTTGCTTCAAATCTAAAGACATGATACTTCCTACTTAGAAAATCAAAGCCTAAACTTCTGTCCTAAGTAGATATCCTTTACAATCGGACTTGTCGATATTTCTTCTGGACCACCATGTGCGATAACTTTTCCTTCAAACAAAACATACGCACGGTCACATGATCCCAATGTTTCACGAACATTATGATCAGTAATCAAAATACCTAATCCCTCAGACTTTAGTTGGGCAATGATCGTTTGAATCTCTTGAACTGTAACTGGATCCACGCCTGCAAATGGCTCATCTAGCAATAAAAAACTTGGCTTCGTAATCAAGGAACGGGCTATTTCGACACGCCTCCTCTCGCCACCAGACAGGGCTATACCCATTGAGTTCTCGATATGCTTTATCTGAAACTTATCGAGAAGTTCTTCCAGATACTTTTTTTGTTCTCTTTGTGGAAAGTCGACGACCTGCATAATAGACAGCAAATTATCTCTAACGGAAAGCTTGCGAAAAATCGAAACACTTTGTGGCAAATAGCTAATGCCCATTTGCGCACGTTTATACATAGGAATTTTTGTTATGTTCTGCTCACCTAAATAAACCCCTCCCTCTTGCGGAAAAAGCAGTCCCACAACCATGTAAAAACTTGTGGTCTTACCCGCACCGTTTGGCCCAAGCAGTCCCACAACCTCTCCACAATCAACATTAAATGTTGCAGAGTTTACAACCTTTCGTCCCTTAAAAGACTTGCTTAAATTCTCTGCTCGCAAAGATTTCAACATGAGACACGCTTCATGGACTAACAATTCCCTTCACTTTTTCGACCTTAATGATCCCTGTTTTCAAATTATATGTAACCAGGCTGCCACTGATGACATCATCACCCTTGTGAATATGAGCATTGCCTCGAAGAGTGATTTCTTGTCTCCCATTATCAAAATCAGCTTTGTCTCCATTAGCCCGTATGAGTTTTCCGGAAGACTCATCTTTCTTGACAATTTTTACATTGCCCTCAGCAAAAACTTTGTCAACCTCTCTTGATCCATCATTCAAAAGAACACGAGCTTCATTTGATTCCAATCGCAGATCACCTTGAGTTACTAAAACGTCCTTATGTAATTGAAACTCATTTTTATCTTTATCCCCTGTGAGTCCTAAACTTTTAAAGTGGACGGGAGGACGTTTCTCTCCATTTTTAGCTTTCGCTTTCTCACTCTTATTTTTTGCTGCTTTTTTTTCTGAAACATGTGAGCTATTAACCAAACCAGGATCATGCTGTTTATTCGATTCTTTCTCATAAACAGCCTTTGTATTCTTCGGTGAAGGTTGAACTTCAATCTGTTCATTCACATTTGGCAAAATCTCTTCATCCAAATTCTTAGAATTATCGTCAAATGAATCGAGAAGATCTGCGTAACTATTCAAACCTAAAGAAAAAAATACTAAAATGATTAGGATTTTATTTCGCATCATTTGGATTGATTACTCCCCTGACTTTTCCGAGAAGCTCCATCGAATCATCATTCAGATGAATACGAAAACCGCTTTCGCTTTCCACAAATTGCGTCGCTCGAACCGCATGAACAGGCTTATTTCCTGTTAAAATATTTTTCTCACTACCCAAATAATGAGCCTCCTGGGTAGAGATTGCAAGATCTTCATGCCGTAAAGAAACGCCTCCACCAAAAAAAGCATCTGTAACTTTCACCGGGCGCTGAAAGTCTTCTAAGCTGCGCGAATCTAGATGAGCTCGGACAAAAGCTGCTTCGAGTTCATCCTTTTGTTTAGGATTATTCTTTGAATACCGCCACCCTCTTACTCGATCTGTAAATTCAATGAGATTGACTGCTGTTAGAGCTGCATTCTTGCCCTCTAAATGCTTTATGACTTTATCGTTTTGATACTTATTTAGTTTAAAATTAAAGAGTGTTAGATAGGATTTATTAGGAACTTGCAGAGGAATCTGTCCATCTCTTTGCATGTAGAGAAAGAGGGCAGAAAAAAGAAGAATTACAAAAGTACTGAGGACAGCTATCCGCGCCAAAATGATTCCTCCAGCTATTCCTGCCAAACTCAGACTGCCAACACGACGCCAGGTGGGCTAATTTAAGTTTTATATAATCTTAGCAGAAATGAGATCATGCAACCGGACTAATCCAAGCAACTTTCCTGCATCAGAGCAAACAAAAAGACTCGTTATTTGATGCTTCTCCATTGCACTGATCGCTTCAACTGCTTTTGCGGTTAGCTCTATCGTTTTTGGTTGTACCGACATAATGTCACTAACAGCCATCTCCAAAGCGGATGCTCCGAAACGACGCAAGCTGCGCCTTAGGTCACCATCAGAGATACAGCCCATCAGATGCCCATGCTTGTCAACTATTGCTACAATACCGAAATTAAAACGCGTCATTCCGTCGATGAGATCTTCAAAACGTGCATTTTGTGGAAGTACACCAATTTCATCCACTGAGCGCATCAAATCTTGAATCTGAGCTAGGTCGCGACCCAAGCTTCCACCAGGATGCAGATTCGCAAATTTTTCTCGTGTGAACCCTTTAGCTCGCATTGTCACAACAGCTAAAGCATCACCGATTGCAAGTGCAACTGTCGATGAGGATGTAGGCGCCAACCCTAGAGTGTCTGCTTCTTTAACGACCGAACCATCGATGACACAATCTGCTAACTTAGCTAGGCTGGATTGCATCTTGCCTGTTATCGCAATGACAGGGATAGCTAGCTCACGCGCATATTTGACCATTGCCATCACTTCACGTGTTTCACCCCCCAAAGAGAGTGCTAGCAGACAATCTCCAGTCGACATCATACCAAAATCACCATGCAGAGCCTCAGACGGGTGCACAAAAAAAGCTGGGGTACCCGTGCTTGACATCGTTGATGCGATTTTTTGTGCGATATGTCCTGACTTTCCGAGCCCAGTAAGCACAACTTTACCCTGAGACTCGAAAAGTATTTTGAAGGCATTAAAAAAAGAGTCTCCCAAGCGATCTGCAGCCATTCGAACCGAATCGCTTTCAGTATATAGAACTTGTCGTCCCCACTTGATCAGTTCTTCTTTTTTATGCATCCACTAGACCTTTTCATTAGAACGCTTTTGCTCAATCGCTGATTTTACAAGATGGTTGAAAAGCGGATGAGCCTCCATTGGGCGGCTCTTGAGTTCTGGATGAAATTGGCAACCCACAAACCAAGGATGGTCTTTCAATTCTACAATTTCAACGAGATTTCCCTCAAGATAGACCCCGCTAAAAATAATTCCATGCTCTTCAAACATTTGTTTATAAGCATTATTAAACTCAAAGCGATGTCGATGACGCTCGCTGATATTTTTCTTTGCGTAACTTTTTTGCACCTTCGTATCCATCTTCAGATGACATGGATACTCCCCAAGTCGCATTGTTCCACCTTTTTCAGTCACTTGAGCTTGGGACTCCATCAAATGAATGACAGGATGAGGACTTGTGGGCTGAAATTCAGAGCTATGCGCCTCTGCTAAACCAACAACATGTCTAGCAAATTCAACAAGAGCAAGCTGCATTCCCAAACAAATACCAAGGAATGGTATTCCACGCTTACGCGCATAGGAAATAGCTAGGATCATACCCTCAACGCCACGTTCACCAAAACCACCAGGAATGATGATGCCATCAAAGCCAGCTAAAATCTCTTCGACGTTATCAATATCAAGACGCTCAGCATCTATAAACTCAACGCTAACTTTAGCGTCATTTGCAATCCCTGCATGCACGAGAGCTTCACTGATCGATTTATAAGCATCCACAACATCGGTGTACTTACCAACGACCCCAATAACACATGATTTATGCGGGTTTTTAAGTCTTTCTCCAATCATAGCCCAATCTTTTAAATCAGGCTTGCGCGTCCAAATATTCAAATCATCAACAATGATCTGATCAAGGCCTTGCTCATGCAAAATGAGCGGCAACTGGTAAATGCTTTCGACATCTCTGGCTTCAAAAACATGGTTGCTTTTTACGTTGCAAAAGACTGCGATTTTTCGACGAAGCTCTTCTGGAACTTCCCTATCCGCTCGACAAATCAAAATATCAGGCTGAATACCTATAGAGCGGAGCTCCTTAACAGAATGCTGAGTTGGTTTTGTCTTCAACTCACGCGCTGCTGCAATGTATGGAACCAGCGTTAAATGAATGGTCAAAACGCTCTCGCGCCCCAACTCATAGCGAATTTGTCGAATAGTTTCGAGAAAGGGAAGACTTTCTATGTCCCCTACTGTTCCACCAATTTCAACAATGGATATGTCAGCCCCCTCGGAGGCCTTGAAAATATTAGCTTTGATTTGGTCTGTGATATGGGGAACGACCTGAACTGTTGTTCCGAGGTAATCTCCTTTACGCTCTCTAGACAGAACCTCATCATAGACTTTGCCCGCAGAAAAGCTGTTAAAGCGATTCAAAGATGCACGTGTGAAGCGTTCATAGTGACCAATATCAAGGTCCGTTTCTGCGCCATCTTTAGTAACGAAGACCTCGCCATGCTGGATGGGACTCATTGTTCCTGGGTCGATATTGATATACGGATCTGCCTTACTCAAAACAACTTTGAGGCCTCTCGTTTCAAGCAAAGCTCCTGTACATGCAGAAATAATCCCTTTGCCGAGAGAAGAGACGACACCACCTGTAATAAAGATAAATTTTGTATGGCGATTCTTAGTAGACATGGTCTGGTCCTGGCGCCTCCGCGTCGATGCTGTTTTGTATAAAAAGCGTGAGATTTAATAAGAAATTAAAGCATTACCTTTATCAAATCATGATTTACCTAGCTACCTGAATTCATAATTTTCGCGGGGTCATTTACTGGGCTCTTGCGAATTGATAAAATTAAACGAGATTCAGCACCTAACATTATAAGGAGCATAGCAATGCTCAGGGTCTTGATTTATTTGGGAACTTTTGCAGTTCTTCTCCCGTCTGCCGCATTCTCTGCTACTATTACCAAAATTAACACCAAAACTGGCGCGATACTTATCAATGAAGGCGAGGCGTCTGGCTTCAGCAAAGGAAAAACAGCCTGCATCTTCGACGGTGCAAAAAAGCTAACCTGTGGAAAGATTGCAAAGGCTACCAAAACCAAGGCCGACCTCAGAGTCCCGGTACAGGCTGCTGCCACTCTAAAAAATGGCAACACAGTCACTCTCAGTGACACAACGAATACCCCTTCGACCACACAAAAAAAGGTAGGTTCACAAAAAGAACCCGAACCTCAAATACCACCTCGCAAATACTCTTTGGCTCTTAATATGCATTTTCTTCCAATGACGCCAGCAAGCTATGGCAACCTTGAGTATATTGCTGATACTGCCGGAAATACCTCCTTTTGGAAAGCCGACTCGACAGCCTCCTCTATGCTCCTTCCTCCTGGCTTTGGCGCTGAGATGGAAATGCTCAATTGGGGGCTCATTTTTGGCCTACGATTTGGATTCTTTGCTGGATCTTCAATTCTTACAGACGCTGATGGCACCACGTCCAATGTGATGACGACATCACTCTCTGCAACAGATTTTGCCCTTTACTTAGATTACATCTATTACAAACGCTGGGGTGTAAACTTTGCTGCTGGCCTCGACTTCGACATGAACTCTGTTAAACTTTCTGCAAGCTCCGACAACGGTTCGGGTGCAGTTGACGTCTACTCAGCTACATCTCAATTAAATATAGTCTCTTTACGTCTTCCCTTTATTTACAAATACGCATTTGGACGCTTCGGATTAAGCGCCGCATTCGATCTGTTAGTGCCTCTGGTTGCAATGGGCCCAACCACCACCGTATCCAATGCTCCCGACCTAGTTGCCGGGGCAACTGCGCCCACAGGAACAAAAGTGCCGGTTGACGATACAACCGACACAACAGAAGCCTTGGCCCATAAAAAACAATCCCTTGCTGTTGACCTTGTTGTTGGGTTTTACTTCGAATTCTAAAAAATATTATCTTCTCTCTGCTTCTAACAGATCCAAATGCTGTGCCAAAAGCCTACACACATCCTCTCGCAATGGTTGAATCCATGGTCCCAAACGTGAGCTGTAAACTCTATTGGTTAGAATCAAAATATACATTTGACGTTTTGGCAGAATCCAAATCCCCGTACCTGTGAACCCTAAGTGTTTGATCAATGGTTCCTTGGGAGCAAAAGAAAATGATGATCGATGCCACCCCATAACACTAGCACCTGTAGATTCGAGCGGAACATCTTTTTCAATTACTGAAGAGCTAAGGATAAGCTGACCAAACTTGCCTCTAAAATACGCTAAAAGAAATGAAGTCAGTGCCTGTGCACTTCCAAATAAACCTGCGTGACCACAGACCCCACCCAACGAAAAGGCATTTTCATCATGAACCTCTCCAATCAATCGACGCTTACGCAAAGGACAATAGGCTGTGGGAACAAACTCACTCGATAAGCCTGGCTCTGATGCAGGAAAAAACAAAAGATTACGGTCTAATCCTAGAGCGTTCTGACAAAAATGTTTGAAGATTTGCGATAGATCAGATCGATAGCTCTGTTCAAGCCAACACCCCAAAAGAAGATATCCAATATCACTATATAGATAGCCTGAGTTTTTAAATTGCTCCTTCGACCAGGTATTCACTCTCTGAAAAAACAAGTCCGCTCTTTGTTTGCGATCTACAGAGTCTTGTCTAAAGGACTCGTGAATACGAGGTATCCAGAAATTCCTCCATGCTGGCAACCCTGAGGTGTGATGAATCAAAGAAGAAACCAAAATAGAACGAAGCTCTTCACGTAAAGTCGGAGATTCAACAGACCAGACTGCCTGCATTGGCTGTTCAAGCAAGGATCTAGAGTGAGATAAAGAATTGCATACAAGAGGTGACGTGACAAGAACTTTGGTTAAGCTTGCTAGGTCGAAAACAAAATTTCCAACAGGTTGCTGAAAATTAAAGAACAAATTCGGATCTCGCAAACTCCCACATATTACAGCTACATGTGTTAGTTGATCCTTTTGAAAAAAGGGCTCAAAGAGCCCTTTCAACTTTGCATTAAGGCTTGGAAGATTAGACTGGAAGCTCCGCTGTTTCGACATCACTTTCTTTGGCCACCTTCTCAATGCCGACGACTTTTTCATCATCATCGATGTTGATCAAACGAACGCCCTGAGTATGCCGACCGATAACACCCATCTCACTAACGTTGAAACGAACAACTTTTCCAGAGGATGTCATCAGCACAACCTGATCATCTTCACTGACCTGACTAATTCCAACAACGGGACCATTACGCTCTGTTACTTTGATGGTAAATATCCCCTTACCCCCTCGGGTTTGGAGTCGATACTCATCTAGATTCGAGCGTTTTCCGTATCCTCGTTCACAAACAGACAGGATGGAAGATTTGGTATTAACTTGCAAGACTTCAATCCCAACAACCCCATCATCTGAGGTCGAGAAACGCATGCCTGTGACACCTCTCGAAACACGTCCGACGGTCCTAACTTCGTCTGCTTTAAAACGAATAGCCTTACCTGTTCGTGTTGCTATTAAAATCTCATCTTTATCAGTGCCCATTACACAATCAACAAGAGAGTCACCCTCGTCTAATTTTAGACCTATAATTCCTGTTGATCTAACATTTGCATAGGCCTGCAGCTCTGTCTTCTTGATGTAACCACCACGTGTCATCGAAAACACAAAGGCATCGCTGCGATACTCACCCACTGTCAACGTCGATACGACTCGCTCGTCTTTTTCAAAGCTAATAAGATTTGCAAAGTGTGTTCCTCTTGCGCGCAGAGCCGCTTCAGGAATTTTGTAAACCTTGATGCTATAAACGCGCCCCTTGTCAGTAAAACACAGCAAATCTTTGTGGTTGCTGGTGATGAAGAGATCTCTAACAAAATCCTCTTCTTTTGTGAGCATACCACTTTTACCTTTGCCCCCACGACGTTGAGCAGAGATTTCGGTTAGCGCTGTTCGTTTCACATAACCACCATGGGTGATGGTTACCGCAACCTCTTCGTCTGCAATCAAACTTTCCATCGTAAATTCATCAGCTGCAGCTGGAAACAGCTTCGTTTTTCGACTATCCGCAAAACGTGTTTGAATTTCTGCAAGTTCTTCAAGAATAATACGCGTTACTTCCTTGTCGTCGCTTAAAATCAGCTTCAATGTACTGATTTCTTTCATCACCTCTTCGAAATCAACCGCTATCTTACCCCGTTCCATATTTGTTAAACGGACTAACTTCATATCCAAAATAGCTTTCGCTTGAACTTCGGAAAGCTTGTAGGATGTCATTAGTTTCTCGAGAGCAATAAGCGGATCTTTAGAGCTTTTAATGAGCTCAACAACATCATCAGCATTCTCAACTGCTATTTTAAGACCCAAGAGAAGATGAGCTCGATCTTCACACTTACGCAAGAGAAACGCTGTGCGTCGCAGCACAACTTCTCGTCGATGCTGAGAGAATTCAGCGATCAGTTCACGCAAGCTTAAAAGCTTTGGAACTCCCCTTACAAGTGCAACCAGGTTCATCCCAAAAGACGTTTGAAGCTGTGTGAGTTTATAGAGATTATTAAGAAGAACTTCTGCGGACTCTCCTCTTCTCACCTCAATAACAACACGAATTTCATTTTTTGCAGATTCATCTCGAATATCAGATATGCCTTCAATCTTTTTTTGACCGACAAGCTCTGCGATTTTCTCGATCAGTCTAGCCTTATTAACCTGATATGGAATTTCACTTATGACAATTTTCTGACGACCATTTGCAAGGGTCTCAATATCTGCTTTTGCACGAATCAACAACGAACCACGTCCGGTCGCATATGCATCCCGAATTCCTTGCAACCCATGAATCTCACCAGCTGTCGGAAAATCTGGTCCTTTTATGATTTGCATTAGCTCTTCGAGTTTTATGTCGTTGTTGCGAACATAAGCCTCAACTGCGGCAAGAACTTCACCAAGATTATGCGGTGGAATGTTCGTTGCCATACCAACTGCAATACCTGAAGATCCGTTGATCAGAAGCTGAGGAACACGAGATGGCAATACAACAGGTTCGATTTCACTCCCATCATAGTTGGGCACGAAATTAACCGTTTCCTTCTCGAGGTCCATGAGTAAAAATTCACTGAGCTCGTGCATACGAGACTCTGTGTAACGCATAGCAGCTGCGCTGTCTCCATCCACCGAACCAAAGTTACCTTGGCCATCAATCAGAGGATAGCGTAGCGAAAAGTCTTGTGCCATCCGAACCATAGATTCGTAGACTGGATTGTCTCCGTGAGGATGATACTTACCGATTACATCCCCTACGATACGAGCAGACTTCAAGTAGGGTTTGTTGTGGAAGTTTTTTAATTTTTGCATCGCAAAAAGAATGCGTCGATGAACTGGCTTAAGCCCATCACGAACATCAGGGAGTGCTCTTGCGACGATTACACTCATCGAATAATCTAGAAATGAATTTTTCATTTCTGATTCAATATTAATCGGAACTATATCCGTTTGATCAGCCATGGCATCCTCGACTAAATATCAAGATTGGAGACGTGAAGGGCATTAGATTGAATGAAGTCTCTTCTAGGCTCAACTTCATCACCCATCAATGTACTGAACAATCGATCTGCTTCGATCGCATCCCCGATTTCTACTTTCAAAAGGGTACGGTTTGCCGGATTCATAGTCGTTACTTCAAGTTGGTCTGGGTTCATCTCCCCAAGCCCTTTGTAACGCTGTATATAGGCGCTCTTGCGACCCTCTTCGAGAATACTCTCTCGCAAAGAGTCTAGCTTCTCAATGATCTTAGGTTCTCCTGGAAGGCGCTGACCATTTTGATCGAGAGCATAGCAAGAAAACGGTTGTTGAATTTGTTCTTTGATTTGTTCGCTGAGTTTTTTGAGTTCAACTAGCTCACCCGAATTCAAAAACATTGCATCAATTTTAAATTCTTGTGGAATGTTTTTAACTCGCGTTCTCATGTGTATGCTGTAACTGCTGTGCTCGCTATCAAAAACAACCTTACCTTCTGCATTGAAGCTTCCCTCAACGCTTTTGTCCAAATAGCTAAGCATATCAGCACAAAGGTTTTGAGCTGCCTGCTCTGAAACCAACGACTGTGTAATGTCCGCTTTTTCGATTAGATACGTAATAAGATCTTTAGGACGTCTGCGACTGGAAAGCTCTAGAATGCGGTTAAATCGCGTTAACTTCGCTAGGATGGCTTCCATCAGAGGACGGTCAAGCTTTTTCCCTTGGGAGTCGATTATCTCTAATGAGCTCATTCCTGCTTGATTTAAAAACAACAACAGCTCGCTCTCATCCTTCAAATATTTTTCAGATTTACCTTTTTTGTACCTGTATAGCGGAGGTTGAGCAATGTAGAGATACCCATGTTTGATAATCTCAGGCATTTGTCTGTAGAAAAATGTCAAAATCAACGTTCGAATATGAGCACCATCAACGTCCGCATCGGTCATCAAAACTATTTTGTGGTAACGAATTTTAGCAATATCAAACTCATCTCTACCAATCCCCGTCCCCATCGCTTTGATAAGCAACTTGATTTCGGTTGAAGTGAGCATCTTGTCGAATCGAGCTTTTTCAACATTTAGAATCTTACCTCGCAATGGCAAAACCGCTTGAAAACGACGATCACGAGCTTGCTTTGCTGAACCACCTGCAGAGTCACCTTCGACTAAAAACAGTTCGCAAAGACTAGGATCTTTTTCTTGGCAGTCAGCCATTTTTCCAGGAAGTCCCGCAAAATCGAGGGCTGTCTTACGACGTGTGAGTTCTCGAGCTTTTTTCGCTGCAAGCCTTGCACGAGCAGCATCAACAATTTTTGACACCACACCACGAACAACATCAGGGTGCTCGTTAAAATAATCTGTGAGTTTGTCACTTACGACAGTCTCGATCCAACCTCGAACTTCTGCGTTTCCAAGTTTTGTCTTTGTTTGACCTTGAAATTCAGGGTTTTTTACTCGTATTGCAAGAATTGCTGTCAAACCCTCTCGAACATCTTCACCAGTCAGGGGGCTTTTAAGAGCCTTGAGGGCCCCCGACTTCTCTGCGAATTGATTCACAATACGCGTCAAGGCACTTTTGAGTGCTGTGAGATGGGTGCCACCTTCGAGAGTATTGATATTGTTCACGTAGGAATGAATGTTTTCTTGGTAGGCATCTGTCCATTGCAAAACGCACTCGAAAATGGATTGTAACGAGTTTCCCTCTCGCTGTTCAGCACCGACAAAAACAGGTTTTGGATGCAAAACATTTTTTCCACGATTCAAATATTCTGCATAAGAAATCAAACCACCATCGAAATGAAAAGTTCCAGACTGATCTGTAGTTTCATCGACAAGATTGATCTTGATTCCCTTGTTGAGAAACGCAAGTTCTCGCAAACGTTTCTGCAAAACATCGAAACTGTATTTTGTTTCCTTGAAGATCGTTGGATCTGCTTTGAAATGGGTTAGGGTTCCTCGTTCCTGGGTTGTTCCTGTGACTCGCACCTCAGCATCAGGTACGCCTCGAACATAACTCTGCAGGTAAACTTTACCGTCCTTGCGAACCTCGACGCGCGTCCACTCTGAAAGAGCATTTACAACGGAGGCACCCACCCCGTGCAAGCCCCCTGAGAATGCAAAAGCCTTGTCATCGAATTTACCACCCGCATGAAGGACGGTCATTACAACTTCAAGAGCTGATTTGCCTTCGGTTGGATGTAACGCTACTGGAATACCACGACCATTATCTCGAACAGAGACAGAGCCGTCGAGGTGCACACAAACATCGATTTGTGTGCAATGACCTGACATAGCTTCATCGATTGAATTATCGACGATTTCATAAACTAAGTGGTGAAGCCCATCAAGGGATGTTGATCCAATATACATGCCTGGGCGCTTACGTACAGCTTCCAGGCCTTCGAGAACTTTAATGTTATCAGCAGAATAACTATCCGTCTCAGCAGTAGCACTTGTAGTATTTTCTCGATTATCCACACTCATCTCTGTCATACAATACCCTAAACATCAGGTGCAACAAGGTTTTGGTCTTAGTGCCCTTCTTTGATCGGAACCAACACATGCTCTGAACGACACTCTTTTGGCTCCAGTTTCGGAATAACCAAAACTGGACTGTCGTCGTTATCAAATCGAATATTGACGGATTCACTTGTTGTAGCAGAAATTACATCCGTTAGAAACTTACCGTTGATCGAAAGATTTCCAGTCGGACCATCATAGTCATCAAGACCTATTGACTCTTGCCCCTCGAAGTTGCCTACGTTTCGAGAAGACAAAGTTAGTAGTCCTTTTTTCAAACTCATTTTCAACGTTCGATTTTTATCAGATGCCAGGAGTACGCGTCGAATAACTCCCTGGAGATCCTGACATGAAATGTCTAACGCTGAGGGTTTATAGTCAGGGACAACTCCCTGATAGTTAGGAAAGTTTAACGTTGAAAGCAAAATATAAAGTTTATAACCGTCTACGCACGCTGAAATGGTTTTAGCATCCTCAGAGACAGAAATACGGACCGATTCAAAACCTTCGTTGCTCATCCGCCATAATTCAGTGAGCCCACGTTTCGAAATACAGACACCACTTTCTTGCAAAAATTTTTCTGAAAGACGTCCTGATTCAAGTTCAATTTCACAAAACGATAACCGAAACCCGTCGGTGCCGACTAGACGAAGTTTGTTGTTTGATGGACGATGGAGAAATCCAACCGTTCCGTAATTCCGTGGAGATTCTTGATTTATGCAAAACTGAACCTGTTCGATCATGTATGAGAGTTTTGCACTTGGGATATTTGCTTCGTCACTCACACCAACATCAGGTTCTTTTTGCCACTTTGAATCTTCGATGAGAGGAAGTTTCATTACAAATTCGTTTTTCTTACCTGCAGTCACCACAATGTGTGTGTTATCAACGAGAGAAATTTTCACGTTTCCTGAAGGCAATTCACGAACCATATCGGAAAATAATTTGGCATGTACAAAAATCGTCCCTTCACCTTCGTTTTCACTTGGGCCATCACAGTAAACTGCCATGATGCGATCTTTGAATGATAGTTTGATTTTGTTATTGCCAAATGTTTGCAATCCTAATTGTGAAAAATTCTTATCACAGAGACCACCATGAGTCCGACTTGTCATCGTAGCTAAAACATCTCTATCGATAATTATTTTCATCACTAATTCCTCGTCTGGACTTTTTCCACACCCATTACTACTACGATTTTTTAATTAAATATATAAATTATAATTAAAACAGTAGTAGATATGGGGGCGCTTATTTTTTGTGCAAAACGCCTTTAACCAATTGATATTATTGACGGCGACATTTGCCTTCCTGTGGATAACCCTGTGGATAACCTGTGGATAACCTGTGGATAACCTGTGGATAACTTTTATCGCCGTACTGCTGTGTATTTCTTGTGCAAAGTTATCCACAGGTTATCCACAGGTTATCCACAGGTTATCCACAGGCTAATTTAGCCTTTCTAAAACACGCTCAAGAGATTCAAGATGGACCATTAAATCCATATTTCGTTTCCGCTCAGAAGTAATTTTTCGGACAGCGTGCATCACTGTCGTGTGATCTTTACCACCAAATTTTTCACCAATTTCTGGATAGGATGTTTTTGTAAATTTACGAGCCAAATACATAGCTACTTGTCTTGGGAGAGTAAGAGCTTTATGTCTTCGTTTGGATTTTAAATCAGATGTCTTTATTTGAAAATGTTCAGCAACAATTTTTTGCACAGCATCAATCATCATCTGAGGTTTTGAGGAGTCCTCAGAGAGCATATTGCTGAATGTTTCCATTGCTAGTGTCTTGTCCAAAGTTTTGCCATGCAAGGCTGCAAAGGCTGCAAGACGATGGAGTGCTCCCTCAAGTTCTCGAACATTCCTTCGAACTAGATTTGCAATGTATTCAGCAACATCTATGCTCAGTCGAATACCAAGTTGTTCGGCTTTGGAGTATAAAATTGCGATTCGATGTTCAATATCTGGTGGTTGGATGTCAGCTATCAACCCCCATTGAAAACGATTACGAAGTCGTTCTTCAATATCTGGAATATCCTGAGGAAACAAATCAGAGGTGATAATAATCTGTTTTTTTGCTTCATAGAGAGTGTTGAATGTATGGAAAAATTCTTCTTGCGTTGCAGCCTTATTTCCAGAAATAAATTGAATGTCATCCATGAGAAATAAGTCACAATGTCGGTATTTTTGACGAAAATCGATAATTTTATTATGTCGCAAGCAGTAAATTAGCTCGTTCATAAAACGCTCACTGCTAATATAAGCAATGGTAGCATTGGGATTTGTTTTTATAATATGATTTCCGACTGCATGGAGCAGGTGGGTTTTACCTAATCCGGTTGCGCCATATATAAAAAGTGGGTTGTAGGTTTTTCCAGGGTTTTCAGCAACATTATAGCATGCTGCAAGAGCAAATTGATTGCTCGGACCACGCACAAAAGTATCAAAAGTATAGTTAGGGTTTAGTTTTGTTTTGCGTGATAGGGAATGTGAAAAAAGTGTATCTGAACTTGATCGTAGTCGTTCCGCACTGTCTTTTTCGCTGCCTTCAACGGCTTCGATTTTTCCCCAACCTACAATTTCATCGATACGTTCTCGATGTTCGCTCTCAGATTCTGTCTCAACTGTAGCAGGGTCAAGGTGTTCTGAGTTATCTGTTGAACTAGCATGTGAGAGATTTTGATTCGAGTGAAAGATTTGGTCTGATGATATGTGTGCGTTGGGCTGAGTGTTGTCAGATGTTTTGTTGGTAAAATCAGGGTTTTCATCCAGGATAAAATTTGTAGAAGTTGTAAGTTGATTTTTATTTTCTTGATCAACATTCAATTGTTCTGATGTGGGGTTTGATACTGCTAGAGATGAGCTTCCAAGAGCAGAGGGGGATTTTTTTTTAATCGACTTTGTTTTTTTCGACTTTAACTTTTTATGAAGAGAATCATATTCGGCGTCATCAAATAAGCCGTGACGCTCTTTGTCTTTGGCAACAACAGGAGTTGGAGTGTCTCGATCGAGATCGATAACAATAGAAATATGTTCAAATCCAAGCTTGTTTTTGCATCTTTCAATGAGCTCAAGGTAGTCTCGAAGAACGATTTGATAAAAACTGATGGATGGAACTATTAAGATAAGTTCATCTTCATGAGAAGCTTGCGTTCGAATTGGAAAAATCCACTTCTTACAAACATCCTCTCCGAGTTGGGAATGGAGCTCGTCGCAAATAAATTCCCAAATTTTCTTCGCTTCAAAAGATGATGACGAGTTTTTCTCAGATGGTTTCTTAGTGTTTGTTACAGCAGAAGAAAAAATAGGATTTTCAGTCGGAAATAATTCTCTCATGGTAAAACTGTCCGCCTAACGATAGAATCGTCATCGGTGCGCTCAATTCTTTGATAGTGGTTGCTAAGAGACACTCTTATTTGGTTGAGGCTAGCATACGGCTCAGAGCAGGACAAGGAAGAAAGGGTGGCCTTTTTGGCTAAAAACAAAGAAGCGCTGAAAGCATTCGGATATCTCATGGCGGCCAACGGTCAAGCGGTGCTTTTGGTGGGCCTTGCCTTCGAGCTTGTAAGTTATCTTAAAGAACACTATCTTAGTACTTTCCCGTGGCACTATGTTGTATGGCCCGCATGTGTTCTCGTGATCGGTCACTCCTATTATTTGGTGGGGCGTCGTATCATAGAACTCGATGAGAAAAGAAAGAAACCGTAGTGTTGGCCGCATATTTTCGCGATCTTAGTATATTTTCTTTTACAGTTCTCAGTATTTTTGCAGTATTTTTGAATCATTCTGAATTGCATTGCCTTTCGGGTGGTGCTTTTGGAGCGCTGATTTTAGTGCTTAATATAGCACTTTTTGTCGTGCTTTTGTCGGCAATAGATTCATTGTCAAACGTTCCCCACAAGACACTAATACATCGCCTTTCGCTTTTGCTTGTAATCTTCATTAAGGGTTTTAACCTGTTATTTCTCTCTTATGTGGGGATTCATATCTTGCATTTAGGAGCCTTTGCTGTTGTTATTGGAGCAATGCTAGGTTTAGCAGGTCATATTGCTTACTATGGTGTCATTACGAAATATCGGTTTAGTCAGGACCGGGTGTTAGAAGAGCCGTTTAATGTGTAAGACGCAGAGGTGTCGATGAAGGAAAGTTTATCCATGCGAATGTCAAAAATCGCAGCTCATGTGAGTGTCATAGCGACGTCCGCAACTCATGCAGTTGATTCGCTAGCGTCTGTAGATACTGGGGGGCATCTCAATATTTACGCTAGCGCACTAAAGTTTCTAAGTCTTGACGCTAAGTGGTCACCGCTTTTTTCATCTTTTGTCACTTTTTTAATCACTTTAGCATTGGGTCTTGCTTTTGCCTCCTCCGTCAAGCGTCGGCTGAGCGAAAATCATCTTGCACCTGAGGGGCGTTTTAGTCTCAGTGTGTTGATTGAGATGATTATGGGATTTATTGATGAAATCACGGTAGAGCAGTGTGGCAAGCTTTATGCGAAGTTCTTCCCACTTCTTGTGTCCATTTTTCTTTTTATATTCATCAGTAATCTCTCAGGGCTAATTCCAGGGTTCCCTCCAAATACCGAGAATTTTTCAGCAAACTTGGTAATAGGTCTCACAGTATTTGCCTTCTACAATCTTGCTGGATTGTCAGAGCATGGGGCGTCGTATTTCAAACAGTTCACAGGACCGTTTTTAGCTTTAGCTCCACTCTTCATAGTTTTGGAAACCATTAGTCACTTAGCCCGCCCTCTTTCCTTGTCGTTTCGTTTGACGGCCAATATCTATGCTGACCATCTGTTGCTTGGGGTTTTTTCAGGTTTGGTGCCATTTTTGGTTCCATCCTTTCTCATGATTTTTGGTCTGCTTGTAGCCGTAATACAAAGCTTTGTTTTTACGATGCTAACTGGCATTTATATCAATATGGCGATTTCTCACGATCATTGATTTTTGAAAAGGTTTGCAAATGGAAAAGAAATTTCTCAACGGTATGGCTGTCCTGACAGGTGTTTTGACCAGCTCTTTAGCTTTGGCTGAAGATATGGCTGCTGCTCCCACCTCTTCCTACAAATGGGCAGCGGCCCTGGCAATTGGTCTGGGGGCTTTTGGTGCGGCTTTTGGTCAAGGTTTGGCTTCAAGTAAAGCTCTAGAGGGGATAGCTCGCAACCCGACTTCTAGAGGAGATGTTTTTGTCCCTCTTATCATCGCCTTGGCTTTCATGGAGTTCCAGGCTCTTCTTGCCTTTATCATTGCTTTCATGTTGGTTGGTTAGTTTTTTTGGGGGGGAGATGCATAATGGCGTTTTCCCCCCCCCAAGGTGGCGAGATTAGCTCTTGCGCTAGCGCATTGTTCTCAGTAACGTGAGCTTCTTTTTCAAATCATAGGCAAATTTTATGATACATGATGCGAGCTCCGTGCCAGCGAAGTTCTTGAGTCTATCTGTTGATAAAATAGATCCAAACCCTTGGCAACCAAGGCGAGAGTTTGATGCGCAAGCATTGCAGGATTTGGCAAGCAGCCTCAAACAAGATGGGGTGCTGCAGCCTTTGGTGGTAGCAAAAAGCCCTCTCGAGAGTGATCGTTATTTTGTGATTGCAGGTGAGCGCCGTTTGCGTGCTGCCCGCTTAGCTGGGTTGAATAAGGTTCCGGTGCATTTGCGAACATTAGACATGGAGGCTCATGATCATCTTCGTGTTGCTTTGATTGAAAATATTCAACGAAGCGATTTGAATATTATTGAAGAGGCAAAGGGCTATCGATGTTTGATTGACCAATTTGGTTATTCTCAAGAGGAATGCGCACGTAAAGTTGGAAAAGATCGAACGACGATAACAAACGCTTTGCGAATACTGAGCTTGCCTGAGTCCATTCACGATGACCTTGCTCGCGGGAGACTCAGCTCAGCACATGCACGAGCGCTTGCTGGTTTGAGTGATAAAACTAAGATACTTGAGGCAAGAAATCTTATACTTGCGAGAGGTTTGAGTGTTCGTGACACAGAAAATCTGTGCAAGCGAATGAAGGTTGAGGATGCGTCGAAAAGACCCTCGCGTTTCAATGCAGATTTAAACTACATATCGAATACGCTTCAATCCATTTTATGTGCGCAGGTTGCGATCAAAGGTGATTTGAAAAAGGGACGCATCGAACTTTCCTACTCTTCACCCGAAGAATTTCAGGCCATCTTGACCCTTTTAGGGTTTGATTCAGCAGCCAACTAAACTCGTCTTGTCTACTCGCTTGATTTGCTATATCAATTCCTTTGTTATTATTACTGTTATCATTGCCAATTCGTCGTGAAATTCAATTCAAGAGCGAGCGAAGAGGTTTGCTTTGTCTGATTTAAATTTAATTCCCAATCCGCAGCTAATGGCTATTCAAGCTGCGTTTTTTGTTTCTCAGATCGTTGTTGTCAAATGTCTTTTTGTAGACCCTTATTTAAAGCTTAAGAAGCTTCGTGATGGGGCTACAACGGGCGCTGATAGCAAAGCTGAGGAACTTAAAAATCGAGTTGCTAGCTTGTCTCGTGAGGTTCATGTAGCGATAACTAAGGCTCACGAAGAGGTGCGGAGCATTAAGGAAGAAGGAAAAGTCAACGCGAAGAAGCTTCGCGAGGCCGATCTAGCGGATGCTCACAAAAAAATGTCAGAGCTTGTGCGCACAGCTCGAGCCGATGTGCGAGCGAATCTTCAAGAAGAGAGAGTTAAGGTCCGGTCTTTTGCGGGCAGATTTGTAGAAGAGTTTTACGCGATGATTGCACGCTGAAAGGGAAAGTGTGGAAAACTATCATTGGATTTATGAGTATGTAGCTCCATATATCAATTTCCTAATTTTTCTAGGTATACTTGTCTATTTTTCCAGAAAGCCACTCGCGAACTTTGCTCAAAACCGCAAGGCGAGTTTTGAAGCTCATTTTAAAACAGCTAACGACAGTCTTCATGAGGCCCAACACGAGCTCGAAGCTATACAAAAACGTTTTGCAGGTCTTGATGAAGAGATTCGAGTGCTAAAGGCAAAAGCAAAAGCGGATGCAGAGGCAGATGCCACGAAAATTGTAAACGAGGGCAAAAGACTTGCTGCTCAAATTTTGGAAGATGCCAAAAGAATGCAGGAAGGTGAGTTTTTAGAGGCTAAAAAGCAACTGGAGGCAGAAGCTTTAGCTCTCGCAAAAACGACTCTTGTTGAGCGGCTGCAAAAAGAATTCGATGAAAATAGGGATCGAGCGTTTATCGAGGGTCAAATCCACGAGCTTGGCAAAATCACGAGAGTCTCAGAGGGGTCTAGACGATGACCAAGGGCCTTGATCTTATAGCAAGTCGATATGCAAGAGCCTTGTTAACGCAGGATCTTCAGGATGCAGATCCCAGTAAACAAGATCACTATCAAAAAGTTTTTGATGCTTTAACCAATCTATTTGCTATCCGTGAAGCGTCTGATGTGATCAAGAATCCATCGATGTCTGTGGAACTAAAGATGGATCTTTTGCGTTTGGCCCTGGATGCTAGCGGTGCTGACGAAAAATTTCGAAAATTCATTATGAATGTGCTTGAGGCTAAGCGAGAGGGTTTGATCCCTCAGATGGCAAAAGCATATATTGCCCAATTGGCAGAGCTTCGAAATGAAAAACATGTCGTTGTTTGCTCTGCTCGTCAAATGCCAGATGATTTGATGGCAAAAATTGAAGAAAAACTACGAGCTATTTTTGGAAAAAAAATTCTAATAAAAAGCGAAATCAACAAAAATTTGTTGGGTGGTTTCGTTGTTGAGGTTGGCAATTTCCTCTTCGATTGTAGTTTGCGATCGATGGTGGATAGGGTGATGAAATAGCGAGTGTATCTCGGTTGTGTGGTTGTGCCTTCTGTGCGGGTTCTTTCGCGGATAGTTCCGAGAGGCATTTCAGAAAAATATAGGGATTTCGAAATGGAAAAAATTCGGGTTGAAGAAGTCACAAGAATAATCAGTGAAAAAATAAAAAATTATGGAAAAAAAGCAGAACTGGAAGAAGTTGGTTCTGTCTTAACTGTTGGTGACGGAATTGTCCGGGTCTACGGGATGGAAAATGTACGATCTGGGGAATTGGTCGAATTCGCAAGTGGAGAACGTGGAGTTGTTCTCAACTTAGAAGAAGATAACGTAGGTATCTGCGTTCTTGGTTCTTGTAAAAACATTGAAGAAGGTCACACTGTAAAACGTCTTAATAAAATCAACTCTGTGCCAGTTGGTGAAGGTCTTTTAGGGCGGGTTGTAAATGCGCAGGGTATCCCTATTGATGGCAAGGGGCCAATTAGTGGAACAACAACGGAGATCGTTGAGCGTAAAGCGCCAGACATCATTGCCCGTAAACCTGTACAGCAACCGCTTCAAACAGGGATCAAATGTATAGATATGATGACCCCTATTGGTAAGGGTCAGCGTGAGTTGATTATTGGTGATCGTCAAACGGGTAAAACTGCAATTGCGATTGACACCATTCTCAACCAAAAAGGTAACAATGTTATTTGTATCTACGTTGCTATTGGTCAAAAGGCCTCTACAGTAGCGCAAATTCTTAATCGCCTGCAACATGCAGGGGCAATGGAATACAGTATCATTGTTTCTGCAACAGCCTTGGATCCTGCGCCGGAGCAGTTTTTAGCACCCTATGCAGGATGTCGAATGGCCGAATACTTTCGGGATAATGGTCGAGACGTTTGCATTATCTACGATGATCTTTCCAAACAAGCTGCAGCCTATCGTGAACTCTCGCTCCTTTTGCGAAGACCTCCAGGTCGTGAAGCCTATCCCGGTGATATTTTTTATCTTCACAGTCGTCTTTTGGAAAGAGCCTGTAAGCTCAATGATGAGCTTGGTGGGGGATCCATAACAGCATTTCCAATTATTGAAACTCAGGCCGGAGATATTTCCGCTTATATTCCAACAAACGTGATTTCGATTACCGATGGTCAGATTTTTCTTGAATCCGATCTCTTCTTTGCAGGTATTCGGCCTGCAATGAACGTTGGTTTGTCGGTTTCGCGGGTTGGTGGTGCTGCTCAAATTCCAACGATGAAAGCCGTTGCTGGACGTTTGCGTCTTGAATTGGCGCAATATAACGAGCTTAAGGCCTTTGCTCAATTTGGTTCTGACCTTGATGAAGCAACACAGAAGACTCTGAGACGTGGTGCCATATTGGTCGAGGTTTTGAAGCAGTTTCAATATGAACCCTTGGATGTTGCTTTGCAGGTTGCAACAATTTATGCAGCGACCAATGGATACTTGGACGATGTTAAATTACAAGACATTCGTTCTTGGGAAAAAGAATATCATTCCTATCTTGAGAAAAACTGTGCAAGCGTTCTTGATAAAATCAGAAACTTAGCAAAATTACCGGATGTCGAAGCAGACTTGAAGAAGGCTATTCAAGCGCATAAGAAGGAGTTTATGAGCTAATGAGCGGCTTGAAGAATACGAAACGACGCATAGTTAGCGCGAAAAACACGCAGAAAATTACGCGAGCAATGAAGCTAGTTTCGTCTGCAAAGTTTGCGCGATCCCATCAAAACATTAGCAAAGCAAAACCTTATGGAGATGCTCTGGATCGCATGCTCATAAACTTAGCTCCATTGATGGAAAAGCATCAAGAAGAGCTCGTGCTCATGAAAAAACGGGTAGAACGAAAAATTCTTTTGATCGTTGTAACACCCGATCGAGGTCTCTGTGGAGCCTTGAATTCCAATATATTGAAGGCATCTCACAATTTTTTGCAACAGAAGGCTGGAGAAGGTGTTGTTAGTGAGCTGTTTTTGTGGGGGAAAAAAGCACAAGTTTTCAAAAAAAGGAAACTTTCTGAGGTTTTAACATCAACTCCGAAAGTGCTAGATAAACCGAACTATTTTTTCTGCAAAGATGAAGCTCATAAGATCATAGCTGACTATAAAAATGGAAGGTGGGATGCGGTCTATGTTGCGTTTTCAAAATTTTATAATGTGATTTCGCAACAAGCAAAAATCGAACCATTTTTACCCTTTGTCTCAAATCCAGACAAAACAGCAATGAATTTGAATACTCTTGTCGAACCGATGAGCGTAGATTTTGTGGAAGATATTTTGGAAGCTAGGCTTGCAGATGATCTGTACCAAGTCTTGCTACAAGGAACAACGTCGGAACATGCTGCACGAATGTCAGCAATGGATAGTGCAACTAATAATGCTGACAAAGTGATTAAAGATCTGACTTTGGAATACAATCGAGCGCGTCAAGCGGCGATTACCAAGGAACTTATTGAAATAACAAGTGGTGCTGAAGCTCTGTAATCGAATGCTTTAATGAAACCCTTTTGGGTGTGTGATTGTAAGGGGAATCGAATGTCGGCTACGTCAGAAAATTGGGGAAAAATTGTTCAGGTAATGGGACCTGTTGTGGATGTTTCATTCCCTAAAGATAAATTACCACCCATTTATAATGCGTTGAAGTTGTCCAACAAGTTCATCAATGACAAACCCTTCAATTTGACCTTGGAGGTTGCTGCTCATCTTGGTGACAACGTTGTGCGTACCATTGCTATGGACAGCACGGATGGATTGTCGCGGGGGGAGAAGGTTCTCGATACTGATGAACAGGTTTCCGTTCCTGTAGGCAAGGGCACATTGGGTCGCATTCTCAATGTTATTGGTGACCCTGTAGATGAAGCTGGTGAAGTAAAGTTCGAAAAAAAATATCCGATTCACCGACCCGCTCCTAAAATGACAGAATTGAATACCAAACAAGAGATTCTTGTCACCGGTATAAAAGTTGTGGATCTGATGGCCCCCTTCTTAAAAGGGGGAAAAATCGGTCTTTTCGGAGGAGCTGGTGTAGGCAAGACGGTTTTGATTCAGGAGTTGATTCATAACGTGGCGACTCACCACGGGGGATACTCGGTTTTTGCAGGTGTCGGTGAACGTACACGCGAAGGTAATGATCTTTATTTGGAAATGAAGGAATCTGGAGTTCTTTCCAAAACAGCATTGATCTATGGCCAAATGAATGAGCCTCCAGGAGCCCGTGCGCGTGTTGCATTGAGTGCGCTATCTGTTGCGGAATACTTCCGTGAAGAAGAAAACCAAGATGTTCTCCTCTTTGTTGATAACATCTTCCGCTTTACCCAAGCAGGGGCAGAAGTATCTGCGCTTCTTGGGCGTATTCCATCTGCCGTCGGGTACCAACCAACCTTGGCTTCAGAGATGGGTGAGCTACAGGAGCGTATTACATCGACTAAGAACGGATCCATCACCTCGATTCAGGCAATTTACGTACCTGCGGATGATTACACGGATCCTGCTCCAGCAACAACATTTGCTCATTTGGATGCTTCTATCGTATTGGAGCGTTCGATCGCGTCCCTGGGGATTTATCCTGCTGTGGATCCGCTTGCAAGTAGCTCAAGGATTCTTGATCCTTCCATTGTTGGCGAGGAGCACTATCGCGTAGCTCGTGATGTTCAGAGGGTGATTCAAGGTTACAAAGATCTTAAAGATATCATCGCAATTTTGGGTATGGATGAGCTTACTGAAGAACAAAAACTCACCGTTGCTCGAGCACGAAAAATCGAAAGATTCTTTAGCCAGCCGTTCTTTGTTGCAGAACAGTTTACTGGTACTCCAGGGGTCTTTTCTGAACTTGAAGAGACGATTCGTGGGTTTAGAGAGATTCTCGAAGGCAAGCATGACGATATTCCAGAGCAGGCTTTCCTCTATGCAGGGTCGATCGAGCAAGTTGTTGAAAAAGCAAAAAAACTTAAATAACGGACGGTTGACGTGCTTGATCTAAATATTTTAACTCCGAATCGCGTCGTTGGAATGTTTCACGTGAAACATGTCCAGTTGCCGGGTGCCGAAGGGTATTTGGGTATTGGCAGCGATCATGCGCCGTTGATTGTCAAATTGAAACCCGGAATTTTGTCGTTCGACACAGGTAGCGAAAAGTCTAAATACTATGTTTCTAGTGGTTTTGCACAGGTAGCAAATAATGTCCTCGAAGTCTTGATTGAGAACGCAGAGGCTCCCACAGAAATTGATCGAGTGCGGGCGCAAGATGCTGAAAAACGTGCCTTGGATCGCTTAAAAGCCCTGAGCCCTGAAATCAATATCCCCCGTACTCTCCGTTCCTTGGATCGTGCACGACAACGGTTGCTACTGTTGGAACAAAGCGGTCATTCGGGTTCATCTCCTCATTCGAGGTAGTTGTGACCGATTTACAAGCCGTGATCTGGGATACCTACGGGTTAGATAACCCCAACTCAGGTATTTATACACATGCTAGCTCTTTGTTCGAGGAGCTGGCTCAGATCAACTGCCATCCTATGCTTTTTCCAACTAACCCTGATCCAATATTAGATCCGTTAGCAGAGCATCCAGCTTTGCTAATTACAGAGCGCAGAGTATCGAATAAGATCAACTGGTGCTTGCAAATGGGAAGAGAGTTGCAGGCTTTCCTTCAAATTTATGAGAAGCAACCATGGGTTTATCACGGGCTTTCCAATATTAATCTCCCCTTTCGCTTTCGACAAAAGAGGCAACAACATGTGCGTTTTGTCCTGACCGTACATGATTTGATTCCACTTCTAGACCATGCCCATGTAAGCTTTGCATATCAGATGCAATTTCGCTTTCTTCTACCTCGGGCCTTAGAGGTTGCGGATGCAGTTATCTGCGTTTCCGATTGGACACGGAACTGTTTGCTGGAGCGCTATCCTTGGGTTGAATTGAAAACACGCGTTATTCCAAATGGGATTAAAATAGCATCTCCGCATCTTTCTGAATCCTTACAGATCGCTCAAGATCGATTTTCGGAGAGTCTTACAACAAACAGGCCTGCGCTTCTTTGTGTTTCTCGTTACGAATCTTACAAGCGTCTTCCCCTTCTATTGGAAATCTTAGAAGAAGCTCCCTTTCCAATGACAATACATGTTGTCACAGATCCAAAAGGTTTGGCTTTTTTTAGGAAAAAAGGGTCAAAATTCCTGACAAATGGCTCGCTAAAGCTTTATTCCAATATGAGTACAGAGGCTCTGGATCAACTTTATGCAGCCTGCGACCTAGTCATTCATCCGAGTCTTTATGAAGGCTTCTGCCTACCCGTGATGGAGGCGTTGAGTCATGCCAAACCTGTTCTTTATACGCAAGGAAGTGCCTTAGATGGGGGTATAGCGCGTTCAGAGCTTGGGCAAGAGCTTCCCCCTTCTGCAAAAGCTAAGGATTGGGCAGAGGCTATACAAGAATCTGTAACCATTGCTAATTCACAAGATTTTTTAAAAAATCTCAAAAATTACTTAAAAACTCGGCCTACCTGGAAGCATGCCGCGCTTCAGCTAAGAGAGCTGTATAATAGTCTTTAGTAATCTCTTTGCTTAAAACCTTCCATCGACAGTTTGATTGCATTCAGGAGTGCGCATGGATAGCTACAGTCCGACTTCATCCAATGGTGTTGAGTATGGAAACCAAAGAAGCCAAAAGACATCAGCTAAAAGTGGTGTGCTTGTCACTGGAGGTGCTGGTTATATTGGTCAAAGAGTTATTGAAAAACTGAGTGAGTCTCATACCGAAATTATTGCGCTTTACCGTAATAAGATCCCTGATCCGAAGCTCAGTGTCTTTCCTATACAAGCGGACATGTCGTCGCGAGAATTGCTCGCTGTTCCTTTGCGGGGCATTGAGACAGTTATTCATCTTGCTTGGGAGAGGGATCCCAGCCTTTATTCTCCCAAAAACGGAGAGGCCATCGATGTTATAAAGCTGCGCGAAAAATCTAAAAACATAATACATATCAGCAATTTAATTGCAGCTATGGAACAGGTTCAAACGCGTCGTATTATCTTTGTTAGTGCCGTTGGAGCAGATCGCAATACAAACGATATATTTCTGCGCGAGAAATATATCTGTGAGCAGCTCATCACCAATTCCAAAATCAAAGAGAAGATTATTCTTCGCAGCTCCGTTGTTTTTGGCGGTCCGCGCGAGGGGAGTCTTGTTCAGTCCATAAAGAACTTAATGAGATCGCCTCTTTTCTATCCGATTCCAAGTTTTACCGCCAAAATTAGCCCACTTCATATCGATGATCTCGTCGATATTATAGGAAAGTGTTGCGACCTTAAAATGTATGATTTTTGTGCAGTTATTGATTTGGTTGGCGGCGAGCCCTACAAGGCCTCGCAGATTTTCAAAATAGTTGCTCATAGCAACCAAAAAAATCTTCTTCCGATTAGTACATTCTTTGGAGATTTTTTAGTCAAAATTCTTGAAAAAAGAAATTCACAGAATGAGCCTAAAATTTCCGAGTACTTTACGATCGGTGGAAGAATTGAAAAGAAAATTCGACAAAAAAATCCCCTCTCCAAGTTGCTTCCTGAAAAATTCAGGACTTTCGAAGAGGGGATGAATTTTTTGTCGCAATAAGATTTAGAGAAGAGGCAAATCTTCCTTACGTAAGAAGCTAGGAATATCGATTCCATCGTTGGTTTCTTGCAAACTGACTCTGTCAGCTAATTCAAGAGCTTCATCAATACGTCTGTCTATATCAAGGCGTAGGGCCTCGGGATCTTGAAACGCCATAGTGATGCTTTCTGCTTCTACATTCGTATTGCGTCCTTCAAACGGTTTGAAATTTGATGTGTCTCGTGTTGGGCTGTTGGTGTGAATTGTTGGCTCAGGGCTTGCTTTCGCATTTTCTGAAGTAGCTCCAGCCTGTGCGTTTTCATTTTTGGTATGTGGGTAAGAAAAGGTGTAGCCTTTATTTTCAATAGCACGTTCTTCTTTGAGTTCGTTGGTGATGTACTGGTGAGGTTGCTGAAATAAACTCGATCCAGTGACAGAAGTCGTTACAGTGCTAGTGTACACCGGAGCAGGTGCAGGTATGTGTGGTTTACTAGTAGCTCCTTTGAGTTTGTAGACATCTTGTTCAGCATAACGTGAGCGTAGATTGGAGCGGAGCGATGCTCTTTCATCGGTTTTATCAAAGCCTGTCGCGATTACAGTGACACGAATCTCATCTTGCATCTTAGGATCAATGACAGCGCCAAATATAATGTTTGCATCTTCATGAGAAGATTCTTGAATGATTGTGCATGCTTCGTTGACTTCGAGAAGAGAGATATTTTCACCTGCTGTGATATTGATAAGAATTCCAGATGCTCCTTCAATATCGATATCATCCAGAAGTGGAGAAGAAATTGCTTGTTGCGCTGCTTCAACTGCTCGATTTTTGCCAGCAGCATAACCTATTCCCATAAGTGCTTGTCCAGTGCTTGACATGATGGTTTTTACGTCAGCAAAGTCGACGTTGATAGTTCCAGGAATATTGATGATGTCACTGATTCCTCGTACAGCATTGACAAGAACATTATCAGCAAGCTTGAAGGCTCCTATCAAGCTTAGGTCTGGTGTTGCAATTTCTAATAGTCTTTCATTTGGAATCACGATGAGGGTGTCTACATTTTCTCGTAAACGTTCGATGCCTATTTCAGCGTGAGTGCGTCTTCGTTTTCCCTCAAAAAGAAAGGGTTTGGTTACGACAGCAACGGTTAGAGCACCAAGGTCACGGGCGATTTGAGCGACTACTGATGCACCTCCAGTGCCAGTTCCTCCTCCCATCCCTGCAGTAATGAACACCATATCTGCGCCAGAGAGGGCTTCTTGGATCTCGTGACGATCTTCCAGTGCGGCGTCTCGTCCAATGCTAGGATCTGAACCTGCTCCTAGCCCCTTTGTGAGCTCTTTTCCGATTTGGATTTTATGTGGTGCAAGCGAGGTCTTGAGTGATTGCATGTCAGTGTTTACGGTTATAAACTCAACTCCCTCGATGTTTTCTCTGATCATTGTGGTGACGGCATTTGTACCTCCTCCTCCGACCCCAATGACTTTGATTTTAGCTGCAGGTGATTCCATATCGAGGAAATCAAAACTCATATCTGACCTCGCAAAAAATTTGTGTTCTTTAAAATTATAAGAAGGCTAGAGTTGAAGTGTCAATGTCTTGACGGCGATTCTTGTTAGATAGGGAGTGTTGGTTTGGTGAGAATCGATGCTTTGTGGTTTCAATAGAGTTCCTTAACCCAATTGATAAATTTTATAAAAGGGCTTCCAAAAATTCCTAAATTCATATTGGAGCGAGTGCTGTTGATCTGCGCATACTCTTGATAAAGGAGTCCTAATACAGTTGCATATTTTGAAGATAATTTCGAACCCTCTTGATTTTCAGACGAAGATTTGAATACGGGTTCTATTCTGTCGACGGCAATCCGAAGAACTTGCTGAAAAATCTGTGAGATGCCTTGGATCTCTGAGCCTCCTCCAGTCAAAATAACTCCACCTTGAATAAGGGGGAGATGGGACTGTATTTCTTTTTTGACGAGTTCTGCAAGTTCAACAATACGTGCTTGCAGTATCTCAAAAACTTGTTCGGGATTGATCTTGGATTCTCGTCCTTGTAGATCGCGTATTTCCCACGAATACTCGCGATCTCTGTGAGATAGGCCTCCAATGACTTTTATGCGCTCCGCTTCGTCAAAGGGAATCCCCAAACCAATAGAGAGATCCCGAGTCATCAGGTTTCCTCCGATGTTAACGGTGAAGACTTTGCAGGGTTTGCCATTCATGAATAGCATCCCATCGGTTGTTCCACCACCAATATCAAGTAAAACAACGCCAAGCTCTTTGCGAGGAGGTTCGAGTGTGACTAAAGACGAAGCGTATTGCTCAGATACTAAGCTTGAGACCTTTAATCCACAGCTGTTACACAAACGGACGAGATCAGAGAGGTAGTAACGATCCGCTTCTATTATAAAATATTTTGCTCCAAGATTTGCTCCTGAAAATCCCAAAGGATTCACTAACCACTCGCGATCGTCTAGCTGATAGCCATGAGGAGATATGTGAATCAGCTCGCGTTTGTCATTGTGATGATCGTTGCGAATTTGTTCTCGAATTTTCTCAAGAGTTTTTGGTTTAACGATACGGTCATTATCCATAGGAAGTTGCGCAGTGATGAACGTACTCTTAAGGTGAGTTCCGGATACACCTAGTGTTATACGCTCTATGTCCGTAGAAAATTCTTTTTCTGCTAAGTCTAGCAACGTTGCTAGAGCTTTTTGTGCGCCGTAAAAATCAGCAATCATCCCTCGATTCATGCCTTGAGCTGTGACGGTTACGGTGTCGATATTGAATGCAGATTCTTTGTGACTGAATTGCAGATGTCCCAAACAAAATTTGGTAGTGCCTAGATCTAAAGCAAAAATGTTTTCCATATCTGTCCTTAAATTCTTTGTTCGGTAATAAAGGCTTTATCATTGTAATCAATCTCGATCTTGCTAAGCACTGTGCTCTTCTTTTTGGCTTCATTGATAACTTTGCTAAGGCGAGAGAATTGTTTGTCAAAAGGCGGGTTGCCAAAAACAATCACGGTTGGTGTCTCTTTAAGTGTGGCAAAAAAGCCTCGATAATTCTTGTATTCTATTTTAGAAAAAGATGTCGCATTCATCTTTCCCATATTCATCAGTTGAATAGCTTCAGTTATGATCTTTTTCTCTCTATCTGATAGAGTAATGCAACTCTTTTCGTCGAGGGAAAAATCTTTGCGATTTTCCGCAAACACTCCTTCTAAATATAGAAGATCAGGGGGAGAGAAATTCGTATCTTCATAAATTTCAGCATTTGAAGAAACGTATCGCTCTTTGTCAGTCATGATGGTCATGACAGGAGTGCGAGGTGATACTGATATTGTAAGTTTGTTTGCAATGTCTAGAAAAACATGAACTTGGCTCAAGCCTTCTTGTGCTTGTATCTGTTGTGCGAAGCCTTCGAGAGAATCGAGGGTGGCTCTATGTTTAGCAAGATTTTTGTCGACGGAATTCCATATTTTGTTTTGAATTTTCTCCGGAAATTCACCTTTGAATTCGATATGAAAATTGGCAACAGATATTAATTTTTTCTGAAACAGTAGTTTTTCTGTAGCCTTGAATATAAGTATAGGCGGAAGTGTGAGAGCAAAAAAGAGACAGAGTTTTGTGGATATTGATAGGAATATTTTAAAATAGGGAATGGGTCTCTTGGGTTGAATGTGTTGTTGTTCTAAGACATTTTTTATCCTAGCCTTTCTTTTAATTGGAAGGCTAATTGCCATATGTCACCAGCTCCTAATGTCAAAATGATAGCATTCTTCTTCATGTTTTTGACGACAGTGTTTTCAGCGTTGTCAAAGTTGTCAGCAAATACACATGAAACTTTGGATGCGTTGCAAATGTCATGAACGAGTTGCTCATGTGGAATCGGTGTCTCATCTTGCTCGCCCGATCCATAGGTAGGAAGAGCAATGACAAGACTTGCATCCGAAAAAGATCCCACAAAATTATTGTACAACGTTTTTAGACGACTATAACGATGTGGCTGAAAAATTACAATGATCTGTGCTGATAGCCATGACTCACGGACAGCTCTGAGTACAGCTTGTATCTTCGTAGGATTATGTGCATAGTCATCGTAAATTTTAAGATTTGAATCTTCAAAAATCAGATCTAATCGTCTTTTTACTCCAGAAAATTGGGAGAGTGCTTCCGAAGCGTCTTGCAAGTTCAGGTCTAAGGCAGCAATGCTAGCTAGACTGGCTAAAGCGTTGGAAGCATTGTGTTGTCCTACTGATCTAAAGTGACATTTTACTTTTTGTCCACGGAAATTCATTGAAAAATAAATATGCCCATTTGTGCACTGATAATCATAGGCTTGTAGATCTGCATCTTGCGAAAAACCATAGCTTAATTTTTTGCGGGTGTAATTTTTTGCAATAAAAGCGCAGTTGGTATTATCTATACCCAAAACAGCTGTTCCATGGTCTTGAATATTATGAAGGTATTTTTGAAATGTTTGTAATATATGCTCGTGGTTTCGATAGAAATCCAAATGATCCAATTCTGCGCTTGTTAAAACACCAACATAGGGTCTGAATTTTAAAAATGTTCCATCAGATTCATCGGCTTCTGCAACCGCATAGGTATTCTCATTGTTCACAGGATAGACCAAACTCGAACAATCTTTCATTTGTGCTCCGACTATCGCGAGTGGAGACTTTCCCATTTTGTGTAGAAGAAAAGCAACCATTGATGTTGTTGTTGATTTTCCATTTGTTCCAGCAATTGTTACAGCTTGTGCTTTTTGTTCTAAGAAGAAGTGGAGTAGATCCGAGCGATGCAAAAATGGGATTCCCAGACTTTTGGCAGCAAGCCATTCAGGGTGGTTTTGCGCAATAGCTGAAGAATATATGACAGCATCTACCTTCGATATCCGGAGTGCCTCTAAAGCATTTGGGTTATGCCCAACATAGATCGCAATATTATGTTTGCGGAGTAGGTTCAGTACTGTTGATTCTTTGGCATCACTTCCAGAAACCGTATAACCCGACAGGGCAGCGATTTCAGCGAGAGGAGCCATTCCGCTACCCCCTATACCGATAAAATGAAGTCTATGGCTTTGCAGAAGAGTTGGGATGGAGCCTGTCAATGTTTGTGATGCTATCATTTGCATTTGTCCTTAGTGTGTCTCGACCAATGCGAGCTAATACACCAACTAGGAAGAAGAAGACAAGAAGAGAACTTACACCACTGCTAAGAAAAGGCAGCGGAATACCTTTGGTTGGCAGCATCCCCATCACCACACCGATATTAAGTATGGCTTGTAAGGCGACTAAGCTAGTTAGCCCAAATGCGAGAAACTGTTGATAGCGATCTTTGACATGGAGCGTGATATAGCCTCCACAGGCTACAATCAGCAGAAGCGACACACATACAAACATTGTGCCTACAAAGCCGCTCTCTTCAGCGATCACAGAAAGAATAAAGTCTGTATGAGCCTCAGGGAGGAAAAATAATTTTTGTTTGGACGAGCCCATTCCAACTCCCCAAAAACCTCCATTTCTAAAGGCAAGATAGCTTTGTACAATTTGAAAACCTTCTCGTTGAATGTTGCTCCATGGATCGAGGAAAATGAGTATGCGTTTTAGGCGATAGGGAGCAGCAAGCGTCACAGCAACCAGGGTAGCCATGCCAACGGAGCATGTGAGTAAAAGAAATTTTCGTGAAATGCCTGCAACATAGAGCATCAGGAATGTCACAAAAGTTAGCAACGCGCTCGTGCCAAAGTCGGGCTGTCGAAGTAAGAGGAATGAGAAGATTCCTAAAACAAGAAAGTTTGGAGCTAGACCGTGCAATGGGCTGTTGATGTTTGCGTTGCGTCTGCTTAGATTTCGGGCTAGGAAAAAAACCAAGGAAATCTTTGCTAATTCAGATGGCTGCAGTCGAACCCCACTTATATTTAGCCAACGTAAAGCACCTCCTACCTTAGAATACATACCAGGAACAAAAATAAGGCCTAGACTGACTAGAGTTAGGAGTAGCAATGGAATAGTGAGATGAGAAATCCATAAAAATGGAATGTGATACAAAATGAAAATGATAATAAATCCGGCAGATATTGCGAGGAATTGTTTTTTCAGAAAAAATTGCGGTTGCTGATAGAGCTCTACTCCCTTCAAAGCAGAGGCAGCATAAATCGATAGAAGTCCGTATGCAGTCAGCATACAGGTGACGATGATCAGGACCAGTTCAACTCTTTTTAAAATCAGAAAGGGGTTCATAGTCTAGTCCAACATTGTTTGCTTTGAGAAAATCATGCACGCGACTTGAGAAGAAACGACCGCGGCTTTCAAAATCTGAAAATTCGTCGAAGCCCGCACATGCTGGAGAAAAAAGAATATCACCTTCAATACTAGCAAAAATTTTCGATAGATTGTTCATTGCGTCATTCAAAGTGTCAAAATGTAGTATGGGAAAGTATGAACCTAACTCTTCTTTGACTTGATGACCTGACTTTCCGAAAGCAACGATTTTAGATATTTTTTCTTTATATTTTATAAATTCTAAAAAGCTTTCGCCTTTGCCATGGCCACCTAAAAATAGGGTGATCTTTCCATCTACATTGGAAAGTGCGTGCGTTGTCGAATCGACATTTGTGCCTTTGCTATCATTGATGATCGACCATGGACCTAGTTTTCCTGAAAGTTCACAACGATAGGGTAGACCTCGGTAATTGTGTAATAAGGGAGCAAGTTCTTGAATTGTGCGACCATTCAGTGCTGATACAGCCTGTAGTGCAAGCCGTGCATTAAGATTGTCGTGCTGCCAACGAAAGTTCAAGAGATCTTGAATGGTATGGACATCATGTTCTGTAATCAAAATTAGCTTTGATTTAGGTATCGGAAGATCAAAACCTCGTGCTTGCAGAAAAGCATTTTCTTCAATGATCGCAAAGTCATTTGGTCCCTGTTCGGAAAAAAGGGTCCATTTGGCAGCAATATAGTTGCGAAGGGTCTTGTGCCGTTGCAGATGGTCTGGAGTGATTCCCGTCATAATAGCAATTTTGGCGTGAAGATTGTGCGAGGCTTCGATTTGGTAGCTGGAGAGTTCTAAAACCAATTGGTCTGGTTTTTTTTCAGCAAGCAGGCCAGAAGCGGAGATTCCGATATTGCCACCCACAGCATGATTGTATCCAAGCTGTGTTAGTAGGTGACCGATCATCATCGTTGTTGTTGATTTACCGTTGGTCCCTGTGATGGCAATGATTTCACCAGAAAAATAGCGAAGAGCTAAGTCAATTTCTGAAATCACCGTTTGATGAAGTGATTTCGCGCGAAGTACAAGAGGGTGGTCTAGCGCAAATCCTGGGCTAAGAACGATATGAAGATCATCAGCAAAGAAAAGTGGATGCTCTTGGTCAGCAATCATTTTTGCTTGTACATCTGCACTCATTTTGGATCGATTTTCATCGAATATGAGAGCATCAATGCCATGATGATTTAATAGAGTCTGCGCACCAAAACCAGAACGACCTGCACCTAGAATTAGCCACTTCATTTTTTTTCTCTCAACGAATTTTTAAACTCAGCAAACCCATCAAAGCAAGAACAGCAGAAATGATCCAAAACCGAACAATCACCTTTGGTTCTGGCCAACCTTTGAGCTCAAAGTGATGGTGTATAGGTGCCATTCTAAATATGCGTTTCCCCGTTAGCTTGAAAGATACAACCTGACTGATGACAGAGATCGCTTCGACAACAAAGACACCTCCAATGACAGCAAGAATGAGTTCGTGTTTAGCAAAGACGGCAATGGCACCAAGTGCTCCCCCTAGTGGCAAGGAACCCACATCTCCCATAAAGACTTGAGCAGGATAGGAGTTGTACCAAAGAAAACCCATGCCTGCTCCGACTAGACAGGATGCAAAAATAGCAAGCTCACCTGCATTTTTCACGTACGGAAAGTTCAGATAGTTGGCAATGACTTGATTTCCGGAGACATAAGATAAAATTGCAAAACAAGCAGCAGCAATCATTACGGGGCCGATGGCAAGACCATCTAGTCCATCTGTAAGGTTAACAGCGTTACTTGTGCCAACAATAACGAAGACTGCAAACGGAATATAAAAATATCCAAGATCAATATGAACCATTTTTAGAAATGGAATACTGACCATGGTGTCTTTTTCTAGATAGTAGTGAACAATGCATACGATGCTTGCGAGTAGCGTCTGCCAAAAAAGTTTGGTTTTTCCACGCACCCCTCGCGAGTTCTTCTTAGAGATTTTTTTATAGTCATCGAGAAAACCAAGTGTTCCGTAACCGAAAAAAATCACCATGCAATACCACAAAAAGGGATTGTTCCAGTCGATCCAAAGTAAAGCTGGAACCATAACAGAAAAAATAATCAATGCACCACCCATAGTTGGCACACCTGATTTGCTAAAGTGGCTTTTTGGCCCATCTTCACGAATAACTTGACCAAGCTGTTTTCTCTTTAATTTACGAATAAGCCAGGGTGAAAATACGACACTCAAGAGAAGTGCCGTCAGAAGAGAAATGATTGCACGAAATGTGATATATCGCGTAACATTAAGAACACTGAGTTCTGAGCTAAATTGATGTAATAAATTATAAAGCAATGCTAAGACCCTCTACGAGTTTTCAGAAATGATTTGTTCCACAACACGATTCAACTGTATAGCAAACGAGCCTTTGACATAGATGACGTCAGTATCTTTGTAAAGGCGTGGAAGATTTTTCAGAACCTGATCAGCATTATTAAAGCGAAGCACATTCTCGGAGTTTAGTCCAGAGCGCACGGCTTCTTCTGCAATCCATTGAGAATGCTCTCCCACAGTTAGTAACAAAGTAGGCTCAAGAGTTGAGCAAAGTTTTCCGATGTTGCGATGAGCCTCTTCCGTAATTGAGCCAAGTTCTCTCATGTCGCCGAGTATCAGTGCTTTTCGAAGCGTGGGAAAGTTTTGCTTGAGAGAGCTGAGCCCAGCTTTCATGCTTTCAGGACTTGCGTTGTAGGCGTCGTCTATGACAGTCAGTCCGGACTTCATTTTGAATATTTGATAGCGTCCTTTAAGCCCTGCAAATTCTTTGAGGCCGTCAGCACACTTTTGCGCATCCAAATTTAGAGCCTGCCCTACTGCAAGAGCAGCTGCCATATTGATAGGGTAGGATTCGTGAAAGACTGGTAGAAGAACATTGATAGATTTATCAAAAACTTTGTAACGAATTTCTGTGCCAGATGCGAGATGTTGTATTGAAAGAATAGCTACGTCAGCATTAGCATCATGTCCAAATGTGATTAGCTTGTGAGAAAGTTTTTGGGCTTGTTGTAAAAGTTGTGAATCATCATACAAGCAAACGCCTATGCAGTCACTGGGAGCGTGCCCAATGATCTCAAGTTTGGTTTTCATCGTGACATCACGACTGCCAAACATACCAAGATGAGCAGAGGCAACATTAAGACAGACTGCAACATCAGGTCGAACGGTTTCTGTGAGAAACGAGATGTCACCCGGACGGCGTGCGCCAAATTCAAATACGCCATAATTGTAATCAGGCGTCATTTGAAGAAGGGCCTTGGGAATAGAAAAGTCCGTGTTTTGATTGCCAGGGGTACAAAATGTCTTTGCGATATGTGAAAGCATGAGATTGAGCATTGTCTTGACGGTTGTCTTACCTACTGATCCAGTAAGAGCTACGATTTTGCAAGATGCGGGAAAGCTTTGGCGCCACCCTGACGCAAGCGCATGGTAGGCCTGCATTGTGTTGCTAACTCGAAGATACGGAACCTTAACCGGAAATTCAAAATCTCTTTCCGTAAAAAAACCGGATGCACCCTGAGCAATTGCTTGAGCAATAAAGGAGTGACCATCGAAATTTTCACCTTTGAGCGGGATGAACCAATCTCCAGGACGTATAGCTCGGGAATCAGTGACGAGCTGATCGAAGGACGGGCAGCGAGAGTCTTTGGGAACTTCAGAAAGAAGCAAAGAATTTAACCAAAGTTTATAAGTTTTCCAATCCATCGAACTAGCTCCATAGCTCTGTGAGAAAGTGCAGAGCTGTTTCTTGATCACTAAAAGGAAACGTTTTTGTCCCAATGATTTGTTGGGACTCATGCCCTTTGCCAGCAATCAAAATAAGATCGTCGACATCCGCATTTGCTATGGCTATACCAATTGCTTTTCTGCGGTCTACCTCTAGAATGACTTGGGAAGGGTCTTGGAGTCCAGCTTTCATTTGTTCGAGAATAAGCAGTGGGTCCTCCGTCCGTGGGTTGTCAGAGCTCATAATCAACTTATCTGCAAGAGCCTCTGCTGCCGCTGCCATTTCTGGTCTTTTGCCTTGGTCACGATCGCCTCCACAACCAAATACCACCCATAATTTCCCCTGAGTGTATTCACGCAGAGTCGACAGAATGGTTCGAAGAGCTTGTGGAGTATGAGCGAAATCGACATACACTTTTGGTGCCCGTTCCTTGGAACCGATGCGTTCACAACGACCTGGAATAGGATCGAGTTTGCTCCAAAGATCAGAGGATGGACGCCTTCCTAATACAGACTCTGCAAGAAGCCAGGCTGCTACAAAATTTTCAGCATTGTGCAAACCTACATAAGGAATGCAACCTTCGATAATCTCATCGCGAACCAAAAAACGAATATACTGGCCCTGACTTGTGGGACGGCATTCTAAGAGGGCTACATGATTTGGGTGCTGTACTTTTCGCTCAGGATCAAATCCATACGTCCATGAATTGGGGGACTTTAGTGCATCGACAGAAAATTTATGGATCAGTCGATGGTTGAGTATGATTCGGCCTTGAGGTGCAAGAAGTTGTTCAAAAAGAATGCATTTTGCCTGCCAGTAGTCTTCCATATTCTTATGAAAATCGAGATGCTCCCGTGAAAATGAAGTCCATACGGCAGCTGAGAAGGAGAGATTAGCAAGCTTCTTTTGAACTAGAGAATGCGATGAAACTTCCATGAGCACGTTAGGAATCTTCTTTGTGACACAATGCTCAAGTTTGGAAAAAAATACGGGTGGATCAGGTGTCGTATGGTTTATGGGCCAGTACTCCTGCCCATCGTAGATGCCTAGAGTTCCAACCGACATGCATTGAGCTTCGCTCTTTCTCACGATTTGAGAGGCAATCCAGACTGTCGAAGTTTTTCCGTCTGTTCCGGTCACTCCAAAAAAGCGAATTTTTTTTTGTGGGTTTTCATAGGACAGTGCACTGAGAACTGTCCATGCTTCACGGCAGCTGCTTACGAGCAACCAATGTATGTTGCTAATGGAAGTGAGTCCAAGTATGCGGTCGAGTTTGTTCTTGTTTTCAACAATGACTAAGCCGGCTCCCCTCTCTATAGCGGATTCAAGGAGGTCGTGTGCATCGATTTGCATTCCTTGGATAGCAAGAAAGAGGTCTGATCTTTGACAGGCATCGCTACGGGTTTGGAGCCAACCTTCATGTGCAGGAAGTGATGCAGAACTGGATTCTACTAGGAGATTATTTTCGAGAAGTGTCTCTTTGGCAGATTGGAACGAGATTTTTTTTCGCATAGGTACAATCAAGGGTTTGACGTAAGTGTTTTACTGATTTCGCCTATAGGCCGATCGGGAGCCACATTGAGATATTTCAGTGTTTTTGTCACGATTTCACTGAACGCAGGAGCTGCCCAGCGAGCCCCATAATAGGGTTTTTCAAAAGGCTCGTCGATAACAATATAGACGATGATATGGGGGTCATTAACGGGAGCAAAGCCAGCAAAGTCAGCAATACGTTTGTCTGGTCCATAGCGATGCGTAAGAGGATCCACTTTTTCAGCAGTTCCGGTCTTGCCAGCAGTTGTGTATAGCGGACTCATTGCGAGAGGAGAATTGCGATTTTTTACCGTTTTCTCTAAAATTCGACGAACGATGTTGACCGTGCCAGGAGAAAGTATACGCCGCTTGTTTTGAAGTTCAGCACTGAAGAGGATGTGTCCTTCTTCGTTTTCTATACGTTCGATGATACCTGGTCTTACCAAGTTTCCACCATTTGCGAATACAGAATAAGCAGCAACGACTTCGAGTCCATTGACCAAAATGCCCTGACCGAAAGAGATGTTGGCAAATTTGATGGTCGCCCAGTTTTCTGGAGACGAGAGTCGACCTCCGATGGCTCCAGGAAATTCAACCATAGCCTCATCTTTGCCAAATCCGAAATTACGTAGAGCATTCCATAGACCCTTTCTCCCGAGTCGTTTGGCAATTTTGAAAGTGCAAATATTACTGGAGTAGATCAAAACCTCAGCTGTTGTTAGAAATGCAGAGGGATGATCATCATGAATATAAGCATGATCATCAACTTGGAAGCGTCCGTTCTCACAATTGTGAAGCTCATTTTCAGTGGTTAGGCCTTGTTCTATTGCAGTGCCGAGCACAAAGGGTTTCATCACCGATCCAGGTTCAAATAAAGCGGTAATTGCTGAATTTTTTGTATTCTGCATATTGATTTCTTGAGGGTTGTTTGGGTCGAATTCGGGTTGGTTTGCAAGCGCTAGGATTCTGCCGGTATGAGGGTCTGCAACGATGGCAAAACCTCCTTTTGCCTTTGATTCTTGCACCCACTTCTCTAATGCTTTTTCTGCAATCTCTTGAATAACACTATCGATGGTCAAAACTAAATTGTAACCGGATTGCTGTGGCAAGGCAGAATCTGCAGTAAGGAAGATCTGATGGCCTTTGGCATCATGTAGGCGCAAAGATTCGCCCGATGCCCCACGCAGTTTTTTGTCATAAACTCGTTCGAGACCAAAGAGGCCGCTATCATCTGTACCCACCAATCCGATGAGATGTGCAGCAGAATTACCTTGAGGATAGTATCTTGAAGGTTCCATGATGGAGTACACGCCATCTAACCCAAGCTTGCGCACCTCTTCCGAAACTTCATGGGTAATTTTTCTCTTCAGCCAAGCAAAGTAGGTTTTGCGAGATTTAAGCTCGCGGATTTTTTCAGCAGATAGATCCAAAAGTGCCGATAGTTTTTTTATTTGTGTGGGGTCTGGAGAAAAAACTCTAGGATTGATCGCTAAAGATGGGGTTTTTATACTTATTGCAAGGGGAACATAGCGTCTGTCAAAGATCGTTCCTCTGTATGGCGCAAGTTTTATGGTGCTTTGGTATTGTTGGCGAGCGATCGAGCTGAGTAAGTCAGAAGCCGAAAATAAGTGCAACCATAGACCTCTCACAACCAAAACACAAAACACGAAACTGAAAAAAAGCAGCACACCTTTGGCTCTACTATAGTAAAAATGCGGTGAAGGCAATTCTTGTAAAAAAAAGATATGAATCTTTTTTCTTAGTTTTCTGAATCGTAACATTTTTTAGAATCCCCCAAATCGCGTGGATGGATTACTCACTTAGGGCAGATAAAGAAGCTTTTGTTGTTAGTTGAGCAAGATCCATGGTCAACGAGCTTCTGCGTTTGAGCAGAAGAAATTCTTCGTTTTTCAAACGTCCTATCTCGTAGCCTAGCATGGTGGTTTCGATTTTGATGTGTATTTTAAGAAATGCCAAGCAAAAGAGTCCACCTAGCATGATTATGACGAAAATTCGGAGTTTTTTATCGAGATCTTTCATTGGATTTAACCGATTGTTTTTTTTCAAGCACTCTCAGTTTAGCACTTCTTGAGCGTATGTTTCGGTTAATTTCATCATCTGACGGAACTATGGGGAACGGCTTTATTATCTTAGCTTCAGCTTGAATGTCATCTTGCCTAATTGGTAAGTATTTGAGCATAGGGTCTTTTACATTCGATCCTTCTTTTTCTTTAAAGAAATTTTTAACGATACGATCTTCTAATGAGTGGAAGGTTATGATCGCTAAACGGCCTTCAGGTTTGAGAACTTCCAAAGATTGGTCTAAAAAACTTTTGAGTTCATCAAGCTCTGCATTGACATATATGCGCAAGGCTTGAAAAACTTGGGTAGCGGGGTTCTTTTGTCCTTTTGCAGTTGGAGGAACAGCAGCACTTATGATGCGAGCTAGCTCATCTGTAGTAGTAATAGGGGCTTTGTTACGTTCTTGGACAATGCGTTGAGCAATGCGTCGAGAAAATTTTTCTTCACCATAATTCTGGAAGATGAGTTGTAGTTCTCGCTCGCTCTTTGTATTGACAACGTCGCTTGCAGATTCCCCTTGAGTTGGATCCATCCGCATGTCGAGTGGCCCCGCTTTGCCAAATGAAAAGCCACGCTCAGCCTGATCGAGTTGAGGTGATGATACACCTATATCTGCTAAAATCGCTGCAACCTTACCAGTGACCCTAAGCATGTTGGCAATTTGCTTAAGATTAGAGAAAGTATTTTTAATAATCAGGACTTTTTTGTCGCTAACGAGATCACCAAAAAATTCTTTGAGATGCTGAATAGCTTGGGGGTCGCGGTCTAAGCAAATCAATTGACCATCTGGTCCGATGGCTTCCCATATGCTGCGCGAATGGCCCCCTCCTCCAGCGGTACAGTCGATGACGCAGTCACCTTTTTGTAAATTAAGACTGCTAACCGCTTCTTCTGCAAGCACACTTTTGTGTTCGAACACTGGCTTAGTCACTGATGAATACTCCCTTGATCAGGCAGAAATGTCTCTTCACAATCCCGTGAACAAGCCTAATTTGTACTGTGAATAAGGCTGTTTAGGGAAATCACTGCCCGTTGTTGTGCATCTCTACAAACGATATCTTAGAACTAAATAAAGCTGAAATCTGTCCGAGGAGACGGTATCTGGTTTTAGCGAATTTCGAACGAAAAAAATAGGAGGGATCATGCGCAATCTTCTCAGGCGGGATATAGGCCCTCTTGTCCTGCTTCTCGCTTCTCTAGCAATGACACCATGGGGCTGTGCGACGGGGTCTTCGACCCCAGATCAAGCGTCCAGCGAAATGGAACCATCGCAAAATGAGGAACTGGCAGCTGGTGACAAGGAGCTTACAGAAAGTCCAGATGTTGGAAACGAGGATTCTAAAGACCTCGATTCAGCATCAACAGATGAAAGTTCAGAGCTTGCCGAAGATGACGCGGCAGCAGCGGCTCCCATACTTCCTCCAACTCCAGCAGAGGCTTATGTTGCTGGTAAAGGTGGAGTAGCGATGGACAGTGGTTTGCCCGAGGCAGGCTCTAAGATGGCGTATATAGTGCAGAAAGGAGACACTTTGAGCAAATTGGCCAAACGCATCTTTGGTGATCAAGAGCGTTGGCATGACCTTGCAGAAGCCTCTGCTCTCAGTAATCCTAACCGTATTTATCCAGGTGATGTTATTTACTATCAGTTGGATAAAGTTACAGTTGCTTTTGCTAAAGACTATGAAAATTTAGAACGTAAAGAAGTTAGCGTGAATGAAGGAGAAACTCTCTCAGAAGTTTCCCAAAGAGTATATGGTGATCCTTCAGCATGGAAAATGCTCTGGAGACATAACGATAAAATTTCAGATCCGAACCACCTTCAACTCGGTTCCATTGTTTACTATGTTCCAATGAACGCCGTTAAAATGATTTCTGGAGTGCAAAAGCACCCAGCGAAAACTTTTGGAAAAATTGTCAGCGTAAAAATGAAAGTTGCAAAATCTGTGAAAAGAAAAGCAGTCTAAGACTGTTTTAAAAAAGAACGTTGTTAACGATATGAAAGAGGAATTTTTAAAGCATACCTAACGAAGACCTGAGTCTAAGCAAGGAATGTTTAAAAAATACCGAGAAAGATTGTCCTAAACAAAGTTCGAAAGTGATTTTTGTTCCTCACAGTAAAGACCTATCCCTTGAGATCTATTTGAAAATCCTTACCCACTATCGCTGAGTCTATACAATCTCTCGCTCGAAGATGTGAGCCAGGGAGTATTAGACTGTTGCTTATACAAGTCTTGTTGTCGACTATACAGTGACTAGACTGATTAAACACAAAGGGGCCTAGTCTCGCTGCTTTGTCTGCATCAAAAGGTTGGGGACTAAAGAAGGGGCCTTTATAGTTATTGCCCTGAATTTTTATGGACTCACCGTCGTTCACAAGGAGAGGGGAATACCCAAGTTTTTTCCAACAACGATCAAGAGGAAAATTGAAGTCGAATCTTCTTTCGAAGATCATCGGAAAAAGGAAATTATGAGCTTCGAAATATGACAATGGAGATCCGATATCAAACCAGAATGGTTGCGAGCAGTGGTAGGCAATTTTGCGGCCCTCCTGCAGCATCGTTTTATAGATGGGAATGATTTCACAGGGCCCATTGGGGATTTTTTGATGAAAAGAAGGGGACAAAACTTGAGCACACGTAAAGCTATGAGCTCGGTTTCCCGTTGTTGTATCTGTTCCGCCTATGGATTGAATCTGTTTGTCGTTACACCAAATGAGTGTTTTCGATGGTGCTGGCTTTTCAAGCAGACCCATCGTTGCGAGTGAGTCGGATTGTCGATGGAGTTGGAGTAGATCCCCAAGGTTGATATCGCTAACTATGTCTCCATTTATAACTAGAAGGTCATAGTCCAAGAGCTCTTTTCGAATTGCAGAAATAGCTCCTGCAGTGCCAAGAATTTTAGGCTCTTCCAAGCAAAAGCGTACTGGGATATCGAGAGTATAGCGTAGGATGGCATCCCGAATTTGATGACTTAAATGGTGGCCATTAACAAAAATTTCTTCGATCTCGAGATGGGCAAGTTTTTCCAAAAGTATGTAGAGTAGTGGAACTCCAAAAAAAGGCAGCAAAGGTTTTGGGCAGTTTTGTGTGATCGGACCCAACCTAGAACCAAAACCAGCAGCTAAAATAAGAGCTTTAGTTTTTCTGGTCACGACTGATCTCCAATAGGCGAGGAACCAGTTCTTCAACAAGGAAAGGCCACTGGGTATTTTTTTCCACAAAATATTGGAGAGTTTCGAGTGCTGGTTGAATATAGATTCTGTAGTCTCTCTTTCCTTTGCGAGTTAGGAAAGCAAAGCTACCTATAGCTTTGAGCAGGCGTTGAAGCAAAACTGCAGACCATGTTTGTTCTAGTTCTTCTTTGATTTCATAACCAAGTTTTTCACCGATGGTATCGATGGCTGACTGAAAAATTAGTTTTCGCGTCTTGTGGTTTAGACAAACGTAGGGATCAAAGCAAAGAGATACTAGATCATAAGCAGCTGGCCCCCAACGTGCATCTTGAAAATCAATAACACCAAGCTCAGATTGGACACACATTAGGTTGCGAGAATGAAAATCTCGGTGCACGAAATGTCGTGGCGCTTGGCTGATGAAAAAGCAAAGCTTGTCGACATCTTGATTAAAAAGCGAAGAGTCACGATCGTTATTAAATTCACTAAAATTCTGCAGGTGGTGAGTGCGAAAAAATTCAAGCTCAGTGTGTAAAAGCTTGTAATCGAAAGCCCTATTGGTCCATGTCGAGGAAGCCTCAGGTTGGATTTGCAAGAAAGCACAAAGAATCTCAGTTGCCTTTGCATAGAGTGCTTTGATTTTTGCTGTATCGTTCTGAAAGTCTAAAATGCGTAGATCCAAAGTTGTATTGCCAAAATCATCGATCAGCAAGGCGCTCTCATTCTTAAAAATAGAATGAACTTGCGGTACCAAGATGTGAGCTTTTTCGAGTGTTTCTCCGACGCTGATCCAGGAATAGCTATCGGCTTTAAGCTCAGAGGCATCTTTGCCATGAAGTTGCATAAGCACAAGCGAAGCCTTCGTGTCGCTAGGTGTGACACGAAAGTACTGTCGGTCAGAGCCATCTTCTTTCAATGGGATGCAACCGACCGAAGAACTCTTCATTGCCTCGCACAAGGTCGTCATAGGGGTGACGGGTAAAGTCATCAAAAGACTCCGAATTTGCGTTAGCTTTCAAACGATTATAAATCGGATTTTGGGCCCCATGCTAATCTTTATTGTAGCGTCATTAGGGTAGAAGAGTTCTCCATCGAGAGTGTACCCATAGGCGGATGGATCATGAGCTGTAACAGCGAGTTCCTTGCACAGAAATTCGACCTTATACTGACGATTTGCAGAGAGATTGAATAAAAAGTACGGCAAAATCCACGGAACTTTTTTGGGGGGACAGAGCACACTTAGGGCCTGGAATTGATTGGGATCCTTGAGAGCCATCGAGAAAAATTTAATTTTTAAAGGAAGAAGCTCAACGGTTGAGCAAAATGTAAAGGCTGATGAGATTTCAAGCAGCTGTCGGTCGTCAATCTGTAGGCTTAAAATATCTTCTTTGACGACGGATCGAAAGAGGCTTCCCCCCACAAAGTAAGAGCCAATGACTTTGAGAAGCAGGAGCACGCTTCCTAGATAGTTCGATTTGTTTTTATAAAACACTTCTAAAAATCGACGACTCGCGGAATTGGCAAAGAGAAAACCATAGTGATCGTTGATGCAAAGGGTATTGAGTTCGACGGTTCCCATATATTTGCGTAGGGAGTGGCCTTCGACAACCCGGTATAGAATCTGTTCAGGATTGCCACGAATATTAAGGTTGTCGGCCAACACGTTCATGGTACCACCACGCAGCACAGCAATATCTGGTAATGCTTTGCCTTGGTATTCGTGAATGAAAGCAGTTAGTGTTCGACTGATTGTTCCATCTCCACCGTTTATAGCAAGGGTGTCGATGTCTTGTTCAGCAAACTGGCGAGCAACTTTACGCAGATCATCTAAGCTATTCGTGACTTCTAAGGTGCCGCGCGAGCCTGCAATGTAGCTTAGTAGCTTAGATCTTTGAGGATTTCGCTTATTTGATTTCGCGTGAGGATTTGTTATGATCCCTATTCCAGCCATTTGGAATCCTTTTTAACAGCTCCTGCCAAGAATTCTCCATCCATAGGCAATGAATGACGTTAGGAGTGAATTGGCTTGGGTGGAGATGAATTGGCAAAGTGGAAAAATGATAAATCATCATTTTTCCACTTTGATCAGAAGCTCACACCTCAGGATTTTCCTGGTTAGCCACATATTCTGAGTATA